>NZ_JAVWTF010000002.1:53256-73157 GCF_036667855.1 Aurantimicrobium sp.
ACAACGGTGCTGGTAAGTCAACACTGATCAAGGGCCTCTCCGGCGTCCAGCCGTTTGACGAAGGTACCGTGAAGTTTGAAGGCGAAGACGTTCACATCACTTCTGCTCGTCAGTCCAGTGCTCTCGGCATCGAGGTTGTGTACCAGGACCTCGCCCTGTGCGACAACCTCGACATCGTGCAGAACATGTTCCTTGGTCGCGAAGAAACCACCATGGGAACTCTCAACGAAGCTGAGATGGAATTTGCTGCCACAAAGGCGCTGCAGTCCCTGTCTGTTCGCACTGTGAAGTCGGTTCGCCAGAAGGTATCTTCCCTCTCCGGTGGTCAGCGCCAGACCGTTGCAATTGGTCGCTCAGTTCTCCGTAACGCCAAGATGGTTATCCTCGATGAGCCCACCGCTGCTCTGGGTGTTGCCCAGACCGAGCAGGTACTCAACTTGGTTCGCCGTCTGGCAGACAGCGGCATCGCTGTCATCATCATTAGCCACAACCTGGCTGACGTGTTCCAGGTCTGCGATGACATCGCAGTCCTGTACCTCGGTCGTATGGTTGCATCCCTGAAGACCAGTGAAACTAACCGCGACGACGTTGTTGGTTACATCACTGGCACGAAGAGCTTGGAAGAGGTCAACTAATGTCGACTCCTACACTGATTGCCTCCGGTCAAGAAGGCACCATCAAAGATCAGATCGTTGGATACTTCCAGCGCATCAAGAACGGTGACATGGGTGCATTGCCTGCTGTTATTGCTCTGTTTGCTTTGGCCGCACTCTTTGCCGGTCTGAGCCCCTACTTCCTCACCAAGCTCAATGTGGCAAACCTGTTCGTGCAGGCAGCAGAACTCACCGTTCTGGCGTGTGCACTGGTATTCGTTCTGCTGCTGGCCGAGATCGACCTTTCCGCCGGTGTGACCGCCGGTGTAGGTATGGGTCTGTTCATCATCTTGAACCAGAAGATGGGCCTTCCTTGGTGGGTTGCTGTCTTGGGTGCCCTACTCCTGGGAAGCGCCGTAGGTTCCTTCATTGGCTTCTTTGTCGCCAAGATTGGTGTGCCGTCCTTCGTGGTGACACTGGGTCTGTTCCTGGGATTCCAGGGACTCCAGCTGATCATGCTCGGTGACGGTGGCCTCTACCGCGTTGACGTTCCTGAAATCCTCGCACTGATGAACTCCAACATGCCTGGTTGGGCTGGTTGGCTCATGGTCGTTGTGATGGTCCTGGGAACCCTCGGGCTTTCCCTCTGGGATCGTGCACGTCGCACCAAGGCTGGTCTGGCTACTCGTCCCATCTCACTGCTGATCTCGAAGGTTGCCATCATTGGAATCCTCTCCGGTGCCATGGTGTACATCCTCAACGAGAACCGCAGCGTTTCGGTTCTGCCCATTAGCGGTGTTCCCATCGTGATCCCCGTGGTTATCGGCATCATCTTCATTGGAACCTTCGTTCTGGACCGCACCCGCTTCGGTCGCCACCTTTACGCAGTTGGTGGCAACCCTGAAGCAGCTCGTCGTTCCGGTATCAAGGTTGCGTCGATCCGCATCTCCGCATTCGTCATCTGTTCCACACTGGCTGTGGTTTCCGGTCTGCTCCACGTCAGCCGCCTCGGTTCCGTGGAAGCATCCGCTGGACGCTCCATCGTGCTCTCGGGTGTTGCTGCCGCCGTCGTGGGTGGCGTCAGTCTCTTCGGTGGTCGCGGAAAGCTCATCCACGCCGCAATCGGTGCACTGGTTATCGCCATCATCGACAACGGTCTGGGTCTGATCGGTCTTCCAGCAGGTATTAACTTCCTGGTTACCGGTGGTGTTCTGATTGCAGCTGCAACCATCGACGCACTGTCCCGTAAGCGTTCGGGTGGTTCGTTAGTCAGGATGTAGCTGACCTACACGACAAACGCAGTAGACCCCGACTCACTGAGTCGGGGTCTACTCATATCTGTGGGAAGTTATTTTCCAGCGTTGATCACATTGTTGAGTGCTTCTTGGAATCCAGGGTCAGCAAACAAGGCAATAAAGATGCAAGCAGTGGACAGCGCGTTAGAAATCACAGCACCGAGAACAGGAATCCACCACGAGAATTTCTTCGCCTTCATGCGTTGGCGAGAAATCCACACCACCATGGCCAAAACAACAGCCTGGATAGTGACGGCAATCCATCCCATTTGAACGGCGAAGGTAATGTTCTCAAAGTTGCCCAGTTTGAACGCGGGGTTCAAGGCGTTGAGCTCTTCATAGAGCAGGTTCATCGAGTTACGTGGGTTGATGTAGTCGCCGAGTCCGGAGAATACCGAATACACCGCGACAAAGATCAAACCCCAAGTGATCATGCGATCGAAAGCAAGGCTCCGCTCCTTCTTCTCTTCTGGAGTGAGAAGAACCGGAACCTGCTTCGAGTCGTTCTTGTCTTTCTTGACGTTCGTATCCTGTGCGGCAGGGGTCACCTGAGCAGCCTTGTCTTCCTCGGCGGAAGCAGGCGTGGTCTCAGGAGTCTCTGCCATGGAAATGAGTGTCTTACTTGCCGGAGTGACCAGCAGAGCCGAGCTGGTGAGTTGCCTGACCAACACGAGCTGCCATGGCAGTCTCAGCGAGCTTGCCCCATGCGCGGGGGTCGTAGATCTTCTTGTTACCCATTTCGCCATCAACCTTGAGCACGCCGTCGTAGTTGCGGAACATTGTGTCTGCAACGGAGCGGGTGTAGGCGTACTGGGTGTCGGTGTCGACGTTCATCTTGATAACACCGTTAGCAACAGCTTCAGCAATCTCTGCGTCAGTTGAACCAGAACCACCGTGGAATACGAGGTCGAAAGGCTTAGCTGCGGTGCCGAACTTAGCTGCAACGCCTTCCTGGATTTCCTTGAGGAGTTCGGGACGCAGCTTGACGTTTCCGGGCTTGTACACACCGTGCACGTTACCGAAGGTCATGGCTGCCATGTAGCGACCATTCTCGCCAAGACCCAGAGCCTCAACGGTCTTGATGCCGTCTTCGATGGTGGTGTAGAGGCTGTCGTTGATGTCGTGAGAGACGCCGTCTTCCTCGCCACCGACAACACCGATCTCAACCTCGAGGATGGCGTTGATGTTCTTGGTCTTCTCGAGCATCATCTGAGCGATCTCAAGGTTCTCCGCCAGAGGAACAGCGGAACCGTCCCACATGTGTGACTGGAAGATGGGGTTACGGCCAGCCTTGACCTCTTCTTCGCTAGCTGCGATGAGAGGAAGAACGAAGTCATCAAGAGCGTTCTTGGGGCAGTGGTCGGTGTGAAGTGCCACGGTGATGGGGTAGCTCTTTGCTACTTCGTGAGCGAACTTCGCGAATGCGAGTGCACCGGTAGCACGTGCCTTGACGGTGTGACCTGCGAAGTAGTCAGCGCCACCAGTGGTGACCTGGATGATTCCGTCAGAGCCGGCCTCGGTCAGTCCCTGAAGTACAGCGTTGAGCGTCTGTGAGCTCGAAACGTTGAACGCGGGGTATGCAAAGCCCTTGGCCTTTGCCTTGTCGAGCATTTCTGCATACTGTTCCGGGGTTGCGACGGGCATGTCATCTCCTAGGTATTTGGCGCGAGGAATAGAGGGAAAGCGCCCTTCTAGTCTAACCAGCACGACGACAGACGTGATTCGGATATGAATGAGATGAATACGCACTATTACGCACGTCGACTGGGGAATGACGCGCGTCGACGCCTATGGTGGGAATTGTGACTACGACAAACACAGGCATTCTGAACCTTCACCCCGATCGCAACCTAGGTATGGAGCTGGTGCGTGCCACCGAAGCTGCTGCTATTCGTGCGGTTCCCTTCATCGGCCATGGCGACAAGAATGCAGCTGACAAGGCTGCAGTCGACGCCATGCGCGCATTCCTTGCCACCGTGAACTTCGATGGCGTCATCGTGATCGGTGAGGGCGAGAAGGACGAAGCTCCCATGCTCTTCAACGGTGAGCACGTCGGTAACGGTCGTGGTCCTGCCTGTGACATTGCTGTTGACCCCATCGACGGCACCAGCCTCACGGCTGCGGGCCGCCAGAATGCGGTCTCGGTCATTGCGGTCTCTGACCGCGGCACCATGCTGGATGCCTCTTCTGTCTTCTACATGAACAAGATCGCCACCGGCCCCGAAGGAATTGGTGTCGTCGACATTCGCAAGCCCATTGGTGAGAACATTCGTGCCCTCGCCAAGGCAACTGGTCGCAACGTCGGAGATATCCGCGTGGCCATTCTTGACCGACCTCGTCACGAAGGACTTATCCAAGAGATCCGTGACGCCGGTGCGGGAACCCGACTACTTCTTGATGGTGATGTCGCAGGTGGCATCAATGCTGCCCGCTACGAGTCACGCATCGATATGTGTGTAGGAATCGGCGGCAGCCCAGAAGGTGTGGTCACCGCCTGTGCCATAAAGGCACTCGGTGGTCAGATCCAGGCCATTTTGGCTCCGAAGGATGACGAAGAAAAGCAGCGGGGCATTGACGCAGGTCTGAAGTTTGACCACGTCTATGACCAAGACTCTCTCGTCACCAGCGACAACACCTTCTTTGTTGCCACCGGTGTAACTGATGGTGGTCTGGTGGAAGGTGTTCGCCGCAAGGGACCCATCATTCGCACCGACAGCATCATTCTGCGTGGTCGCTCCGGCACCATTCGCCGTGTTCAGGCGGACTACCGCGCTGATCGCTGGCTCGAGGTCTAAGCAGTCAGCTTCAATTCTGCGTCAACCATGCGGTTGCGACGCAGAATCAGTGCAGCAGGAATATTTGCTGCCACAGAAACGACCAGCAGGGTCGTGAGTACGACAGTCCAGCTGTTCGTGCTGCTGTAGAGAATGCCCATCAATGGCGGAGCCATTGCTGCGCTGAGATACGCCACGATCTGGGCAAAGCCAGAGAGGGCCATGGAGCTGCGCACATTTGCAGTGCGGAGATTGACCAGGGTGAGAGCCAAGGGAAATTCGAGACAGCCCGTTCCCACGATGGCAACCCAGAGCCAGATCAGATGCTCAGGAGCGAACAAGAGCCCTAAGTAACCCACTAGGAAGAACACGCTCGAGATGGTCACTAGCCAGTGCACGTGCTTTCCCATGCGCTTAGCCAGACCAGGGGTCACGAACGCCAATGGCAAACCAATGCCGGCAAAGAGCGCCAAGAGTGCGCCACTTTGTGCAGGAGTGACACCAGCAATATCTATCAAGATCACGGGCATCCACGCATACATGGCATAACCAGTAATCGACGAGACAGCTAAGACCAGTCCCACAGACCATGCGGTGGGGGAGCGCCACGGATGAATCTTCTGCACCTGGGGTGAAGATTCGGGGGCGTCATAGCTGGTGTCTTTGCGGTGTGAGCGGAACTCGAGAATCCAGGGAATCAGCGCAATGATCGCGAAGAATGCCCACTGCAACAGTGAGCCTCTCCACGTCACCACCTCGGCCACAGGAACAGCAATGAGGGCGGGGAGGAAAGCGGAGATGGACATGACCGACATGTAGATGGCGGTCATGGTGCTGACCTTGTCGGGGAAGTACTTTCGCACCGCGGGTGGCATTGCCACGTTGGCAAAGCCCATACCCACCAAGGCGGCAAGGGTTCCCAGTGCCAATGTTTGCCAGTTCACAGAGATTGCCCGAACAATATGCCCTGTAATCATCAGAACGAGAGCCAAGATGAGTGTGCGCTCAATACCGATGCGCTTCTCAATACGAGGCGTGAAGATGCCGCCGGCTGCAAAGCTCAACGGGGCGATTGCTCCGAGGAGTGCAATGGCAGCCGTGTTGAGTTCGTAGGTCTTGCTGATTTCAGGGATTAAGGGGGAGAGTCCAGCAACAGCTGCACGCATGCTGAAGGCAACTAGAACAATGCCCGCAAACGCTAAAACGCGCCCGGCGAGCAAAGCTCGAGGCGCGTTTGCTGATGGGGAACTCACGTTCCCATCATGTCATTAGCTGGAGAGGGTGTTGTTATCAGGGTCCACCAGCTCACCCGCAGTGAGGGGCTTAGGTGCTTCATGCACCTCGATGCCCTCGGGAAGGATCTTGGTGGGGTCAATGCCGGGAAACTTGCGAGCCGTTGAGAGAACGCGAGTCTCCAGCGAGGAGATGAAGCCGTTGTAGTGCTTGACGGTGTTCTCAATCGCCTTACGTAGATCTTCAGTGTGTTTGGTCATCGTGCTCAGGCGTGAGTAAAGCTCGATACCGAGATCGAAGAGCTTTTTCGCTTCATCGGTAACGACCTGCTGCTGCCAGGTGTAGGAAACCGTCTTGAGAACGGCCCACAGGTTCACAGGGGAAGCTAGCGCTACGCGCTTGCCAAAGGCGTAATCCAACAGAGTGGGGTCTGCTTCGAGGGCAGAAGCAAGGAGTGATTCACTGGGGATAAATGCCAGAACGAATTCTGGGCTGAAGTCGAAACCACTCCAGTAGCTCTTGGAGCTCAGTGCATCTACGTGGGAACGCACGGCCTTCACGTGAGCACCCATCAGTGACTTGCGACGTGCAGCTTCTTCACCGGTTGCGGTGATGGGAATCTGGCTTGCCTCGAGGTAGGAGTTGAAAGGCACCTTGGCGTCGATGACGATGGTCTTTCCGCCCGGCAGGTTGATCACCATGTCGGGACGGATGGTTCCACCGTCGGTCTTCATGGTGGTTTGAGTGTCAAAGTCCACATGCGCGGTGAGGCCGGCAACTTCAACCAAGCGGCGAAGCTGGGCTTCACCCCAGGTGCCACGAACGCTGTTTGAGCTGAGTGCTGAAGCAAGAGATTGTGTTGTCGCGCGAAGTTCTTCACCAAACTGACGCGACTGGGTCAGTTGCTGAGCAATCTGGCCGTATTGTTCCTGGCGTTGGTTCTCCAGATCATTGACCTTGGTCTGCATGGCCTGCAGGGTTTCTTTGACAGGGGCTAGGGCTTCAAGGACTTTGTGCTCTTCGCGAGCACGTGCTGCTTCGTCTTCTTGCTTGCGCTCGCTGACTTCGCGAAGTTCACTCAGCATGCGCTCGAGGGTCTCGATCTGTTCTTCTTTGCCGGCGACGCGTGCTTCGGCAGTTGCCACGCGCACGGCGAGGTCACCAGCGTCGCTGGGCAGAGATTTGCGGGCACGTAGGCCCCAACCAATCGCAATTCCGGCAATAATTCCGGCAATCAAACCAAGGATAAGAAACAGTGAAGACTCCATGTTCACAGTGTCTCAGTACCGGGGGACATTTCGGTGTTGCGCTCGCGTTTAAGCCCGCGTAATGTCAGACTTGTCAATATGTCCTAACATATGTACGTTAGAGCTATTAGATTTGTTATCCAACCCTCTTGAGAAAGTTGTACATCGCAGTATGACCGCCGCATCCACAACCCCATTCGATGTCATTACCATCGGTCGCGTTGGCATTGACATCTACCCTTTGCAGGACGGTGTGGGCCTCGAGAAGGTTGAAACCTTCGGTAAGTACCTTGGTGGCTCCGCCACCAACGTTGCTGTTGCTGCAGCACGCCACGGCCTCAAGTCTGCTGTCATTACCCGCACCGGTAACGACCCCTTTGGTAAGTACGTCCACGAAGAGCTGCGTCGTCTCGGTGTCAGCGATGAATTCGTTTCCGGCGTTGAAGGTCTGAACACTCCTGTTGTGTTCTGCGAAATCTTCCCACCAGATGACTTCCCCCTCTACTTCTACCGCGACCCCATCGCTCCTGACCTCGTGATCAAGGCCAACGAGCTGGACCTGGACGCTATTGCGAACGCCAAGATTTACTGGTCCACCGTGACTGGTCTTTCAGAGGAGCCCAGCCGCAGTGCACACTTCGCTGCGTGGGAAGCACGTGGCCGCAAGCCACTGACCATCCTCGACTTGGACTACCGTCCCATGTTCTGGAAGAACCCCGAGAACGCATCTGTTCAGGTTGCCAAAGCACTCGAGAACGTCACTGTTGCTGTCGGCAACAAGGAAGAGTGCGAAGTAGCTGTCGGCGAAACCGAACCACACCGCGCCGCAGATGCTCTGCTGGAACGCGGTATTGAGCTCGCGATTGTGAAGCAGGGACCCAAGGGCGTTCTGGCGAAGACCAAGGACGAGACCGTTGAGGTTCCCCCTTACTTCGTTGATGTCATCAACGGCCTCGGAGCTGGCGACAGCTTCGGTGGTGCTCTGTGCTACGGCCTGCTCCAGGGTTGGGGTCTTGAGAAGATCTTGCGCTTTGCCAACGTGGCAGGTGCTGTGGTGGCAAGCCGCCGCGAATGTTCAACCGCCATGCCAACGACGGCAGAGGTGGAAGCAATTCTGAAGGAGATTGGCGCATGAGCACTATCGATTTAGACGCCCTGCGCAAGACGCGTGCAGAGAACCCCGGCAAGATTGCCGAAGTTCTCGCCAACCGCAAGCGCCGTGAGCTCCTCCGTGGCGATGGCAAGCTCTTCATTGTTGCTGCTGACCATCCTGCACGTGGTGCTCTCGGCGTTGGCAAGAACGAATCCGCTATGGCAGACCGCAACGTTTTGCTCGAGCGTCTGGCACTTGCCCTCTCTCGCCCCGGCGTTGACGGTGTCCTCGGCACCCCCGACATCATTGAAGACCTCGCTCTGCTCGGACTTCTGGATGACAAGATTGTGGTCGGTTCCATGAACCGTGGCGGCCTCAAAGGCGCCTCTTTCGAAATGGACGACCGTTACACCGCGTATGACGTTGACGGCATCGTCGAATCAGGCCTGGACTTCGGTAAGAACCTGGTTCGCATCAACCTCAAGGACGCCGGTTCTGTTGACACTCTTGAAGCCACTGCATTAGCAGTGTCTGATGCTGCAGACGCAGAGCTTCCCATCATGCTCGAACCCTTTATGAGCGAGTGGGTAGATGGCAAGATTGTGAATGACCTCTCACCCGATGCGGTCATCCTGTCGATTGCTATTGCGTCAGGTCTGGGTAACTCCAGTGCCTACTCATGGCTCAAGCTTCCCGTTGTCCCAGAAATGGAACGCGTTATGGCTTCGACAACACTTCCAACTCTCCTCCTTGGAGGAGATCCCAACGGCGATGCAGAAGAAACCTTCGCCTCGTGGGCTGCAGCCCTCGCTCTCCCCGGAGTGCGCGGACTGGTTGTTGGTCGTAGCCTGCTTTACCCCGCCGACGGAGACGTAGCCTCCGCCATCGACACCGCTGCCGCACTGGTTCACGGTTCCTAAGCACTTATAGAAAACCCCTCACGAAAGAAGATCAATGTCTACTCTTCCCGTAGTTGGCCACTGGATTGATGGCGCTGAAGTTGTCAGCACTTCCGGTCGCACCGCACCTGTTTATGACCCC
This sequence comes from Aurantimicrobium sp., assembly GCF_036667855.1. NCBI lineage: Bacteria > Bacillati > Actinomycetota > Actinomycetes > Micrococcales > Microbacteriaceae > Aurantimicrobium > Aurantimicrobium sp. The sequence goes on from NZ_JAVWTF010000002.1 coordinate 62,533, forward strand.
GCTCTTGGTGAAATCACCAAGGAGGTCGCTCTCGCTAACCAAGCAGAAATCAAGGCAGCAATTGAATCTGCTGCTGCGGCTTTCCCCGCATGGCGTGACCAGTCACTGGCAAAGCGACAGCAGATCATCTTCAAGTTCCGTGAGTTGCTCAACGAGCGCAAGGGCGAACTGGCCGAGATCATCACTTCCGAGCACGGCAAGGTTCTCTCCGATGCTCTCGGTGAGATCACTCGTGGTCAGGAAGTTGTGGAGTTTGCGTGTGGTCTGAACCAGATGCTCAAGGGTGAATATTCCGAGAACGCTTCCACTGGTGTGGATGTCTACTCAACCCGTCAGCCTCTTGGCGTTGTGGGCGTTATCTCGCCCTTCAACTTCCCAGCCATGGTTCCTATGTGGTTCTTCCCCGTAGCGATTGCTGCAGGTAACACTGTCGTGCTGAAGCCTTCGGAGAAGGATCCCACCGCAGCTATCTGGATGGCCAAGCTGTTCAAGGAAGCTGGTCTTCCTGATGGCGTCTTCACTGTGTTGAACGGTGACAAGGAATCTGTAGATGGCCTGCTGGAGCACCCTGCAGTTCAGGCGATCTCCTTCGTGGGTTCCACACCTATTGCTCAGTACATCTACGAAACCGCAGCCAAGAACGGCAAGCGCGTACAGGCTCTCGGTGGCGCGAAGAACCACATGCTGGTTCTGCCCGACGCTGACCTTGAGCTGGTTGCTGACTCCGCTATCAACGCAGGCTTCGGTTCTGCTGGTGAACGCTGCATGGCCATCTCCGTCATTGTTGCTGTGGAACCTGTGGCAGATGCACTGATCGAAAAGATTGTTGCTCGCATGGGCAAGCTCACCACCGGTGATGGTCGTCGCAACTGCGACATGGGCCCATTGGTGACCAAGGTCCACCGTGACAAGGTTGCTTCCTACATCGATATCGCTATCGCTGATGGTGCAACAGTTGTTCACGACGGTCGTAACGACACCTTTGATGGTGCCGAGAACGGCTTCTGGCTTGGCCCCACCCTCATTGACAACGTGCCCACTACTTCCAAGGTTTACACCGAGGAAATCTTCGGCCCCGTGCTCTCTATCGTTCGAGTGAAGAGCTATGACGAAGGTGTTGAACTCATCAACAACGGTGCTTTCGGTAACGGAACCGCGATCTTCACCAACGATGGTGGTGCAGCTCGTCGTTTCCAGAACGAGATCGAGGTCGGCATGATCGGTATCAACGTGCCCATCCCCGTTCCCGTTGCCTACTACTCCTTCGGTGGTTGGAAGAACTCACTGTTCGGAGACACCAAGGCTCACGGCGCTGAAGGAGTTCACTTCTTCACTCGTGGCAAGGCCATCACTAGTCGCTGGCTTGACCCCAGCCACGGTGGCATCAACCTGGGCTTCCCCCAGAACTAGTTAGACAGACCTGGCCGGGCGTCGTCTCCGCCCGGCCAGGAACTTTACTCAACGAGGAGCGTGAAGAACATGACACACACAAACAGTGGTGACTGGTTCTTTGAGCGCACCTCGCTGGCCCGCGACGGCTGGGAGTCTGTGGTTGATAAAACCATCGACGGCTGGAAATACACCGGCATTCGCGTGGCAGAACTTAATGGAACCTCTGTTCCTCTCGAAGCAACCGCAGTTGAGCGCATTATTGTGCCGCTGTCTGGTTCCTTCACCGTGGCGTACCAGCTCGCAGATGACCCTGGTTCGCACGCTCAGGTCCTCGCTGGACGAAAGTCCGTATTCCACGGACCCACAGATGTTCTCTACCTGCCTACTGGCACGGATGCTGAAATCTCCGGCACCGGTCGTGTTGCTGTGGCTGAAGCTCCCACGGAGCAGCACTTCCCTGCTGCCTATATCCCTGCTGAGGGGGTGCCAGTTGAACTCCGGGGGGCCGGTCGGTCGAGTCGCCAGGTTCACAACTTCGGCACCCCCCAAGCATTGGCAGCTGACCGCCTCATTGTCTGCGAAGTGATCACTCCCGCAGAGAACTGGTCAAGCTACCCACCTCACAAGCACGACGAGCACATCCCTGGGCACGAGTCGCACCTCGAAGAGATTTACTACTTCGAAACGGCCACCGCCAAGGGCCTTGATGCTCCCGCTGCTGCCGAGCCTTTCGGTTACATGCGCACCTATGCGTCCGTAGCTGGCCCCATCGACACTCTCGAAGAGGTTCACTCCGGAGATATCGCTTTAGTTCCCCACGGATGGCACGGCCCCTGCGTGGCAGCACCCGGGTATGACCTCTACTACTTGAACGTCATGGCTGGACCAGACCCTGACCGGGTCTGGCAGATCAGTGACGACCCCGCCCACGCGTGGATCCGCGAGACCTGGAACGGTCAAGAGATCGACCCCCGACTTCCCTACACGGCTTAGTAAAAGAAATATCGAGAGGCACCCATGACTTCGCGTCGCATGACTGTTAGCCAGGCACTCATTGAGTTCTTGGGACACCAGTTCACCGTTGACGGTGACCACCGTGAGCGCACCATTGCGGGTACCTTCGGCATCTTCGGTCATGGGAACGTGGCAGGTATTGGTCAGGCGCTCAAGCAGTTCTCACTCGACCAGCCAGGCCTCATGCCTTACTACCAGGCACGCAATGAACAGGGCATGGTGCACGAATCTATTGCGTATTCACGCATGACTCGTCGTCGTTCAACTTTCGCAAACGCAGCATCTGTAGGCCCCGGTGCCACCAACATGCTTACTGGAGCTGCTGTTGCCACCACCAACCGCCTTCCAGTTCTGCTTCTTCCTTCGGACACTTTCGCTACTCGCGTGGCAGATCCCGTGCTGCAGCAGCTCGAGCTTCCCCACGACGCCAGCATGAGTGTCAACGACGCCTTCAAGCCACTGTCTCGATTCTTTGATCGCGTGCAGCGCCCCGAACAGCTGTTCTCTGCTGCTCTCGGTGCCATGCGTGTTCTGACAGATCCCGTTGAAACCGGTGCCGTCACCATTGCTCTTCCCGAAGATGTTCAGGCAGAAGTTATTGACGTTCCAGCTGAATTCTTGGCGGACCGCGAATGGCACATTCGCCGTCCTCGCCCAGATGCTGGCCTCATGGCTGAGGTTGCACGTCAAATCGCAGGTGCAAAGAACCCCTTCATTGTCGCGGGTGGTGGCGTCATTTACTCTGACGCTGCAGAAGCACTTCGCGTGTTCGTGGAAGCAACGGGTATTCCTGTGGGCATGAGCCAGGCAGGCGTGGGATCACTCAACTGGGATCACCCCCAGAACATGGGCTCTGTCGGAGCCACCGGCACCACTGCAGCTAACCGTCTTGCTGCTGAAGCAGATCTCATCATTGGTATTGGAACCCGCTACAGCGACTTCACTGCCGCGAGCCGCACCGCCTTCCGTAACCCCAATGTTCGATTCATCAACATCAACATCGCTTCGTTTGACGCGTTCAAGCACGGAAGTGCTCTTCCTGTTGTGGCAGATGCTCGTGAGTCACTGCGTGAACTCAGTGACGTCATTTCCGGCTACCACGTCAGTGCTGAATACGCTGCTCGTGCAGCTGCCGAGAAGGCAGAGTGGGATGCCGTTGTAGACGAAGCATTCGTGCCTCGTGGTCTCGAACTTCCTAGTCAGACCGAAATCATTGGTGCTGTTCAGCAGGCTTCAGACCCACGCGATGTGCTGGTGTGTGCTGCAGGTTCACTTCCTGGTGATCTTCACAAGCTGTGGCGTGTGCGCGACGACCTGGGTTACCACGTTGAATATGCCTTCTCCTGCATGGGTTATGAAATTGCCGCAGGTATTGGTGTTGCCCGTGCAGATAAGACGCGTGACGCCATTGTCATGGTCGGGGATGGTTCATTCCTTATGCTCAACTCGGAGATTGTCTCAGCCGTTGCTGAGGGCATCAAGTTCATCATTGTGCTGATTCAGAACCACGGTTATGCCTCTATTGGTCACCTCAGCGAGACCGTTGGATCGCAACGTTACGGAACTTTGTATCGAACCCGTGACGAAGCTGGAAACAACTTCGAGCAGGGGGAGAAGCTTCCTGTTGACCTCGCCCACAGTGCGGAAGGTCTCGGTATTGATGTCATTCGTGTGGAGCCAACCACCAACGCCATCGCGGACCTTTCGGCTGCCGTGAAGGCAGCTAAGGCCAGCGATCGCGCCACGTTAATACACATCAACAGCGACCCACTGCTCTACTCGCCATCTGGTGAGGGCTGGTGGGATGTCCCCATCGCTGAGGTTTCCACCATGGAATCTACTCAGAAGTCACGCGCTAACTACGAGGAAGCTGTGAAAGCACAGAACCTGTACCTTGGCCGCGGATCAGCAGACCGTAACTAACCACACTTTCCCATTTAGAACACGACTACTCAGGAGAAACCCCATGACTCAGAACGTCCGCATCGGGCTCATCGGCACTGGCCGTATTGGTCAGGTTCACGCTGCAAGCATTGCCGACACTAAGGGAGCTGAACTCACCTGGGTGTGTGACGTGTTCGTTGAAGGTGCTGAAAAGGTAGCCGCCGAATTTGGTGGCAAGGTCACTGCAGACCCTGCAGAAGTTTTTGCTTCTGGCGAAGTTGACGTTGTCGTCATTGCTTCTCCAACAAATACTCACGTTGAACTCATCAATGCAGCAATTGATGCTGGCGTGCATGCACTGTGCGAAAAGCCCATTGATCTCGATATCACTCGTGTGGACGGACTTCGAGAGAAGGCCTCTTCCGCAAAGACTCAGATTGCTTTGGGCTTCAATCGCCGCTTCGACCCACAGTTTGAAGAAATTCAGAATCGCGTAGCCGCGGGGGAAATTGGAACTCTGGAGCAGCTGACCATCATCAGCCGTGACCCTGCACCAGCACCTCAGGCATACATTGCTGTTTCTGGCGGAATTTTCCGTGACATGACCATCCACGATTTTGATATGGCTCGATACTTTGTCCCAAATATTGTTGAGGTCACTGCAGTCGGGGCAAACAGCTTTAGTGATTACATCAAGGAAGAAGGCGACTTCGACTCTGTTGTCGTTACCCTTCGCGGTGAGAACAATGAGCTCGTTAACATCATCAACTCGCGGCACAGCAGCTATGGCTATGACCAGCGCCTCGAAGCTTTTGGCTCTGACGGAATGCTCTACGCGCAAAACGTGGGGCCTACTACTGTTCAGAAATACTCCGCAATTGAGTCAGAAGCACGTAAGCCCTACCTTGATTTCTTCTTGGAGCGCTATGCAGTTGCGTACCGTCGTGAATTGGCAGTTTTCCTCGACGGCATCCGTGAGGGTAAAACAACCAACCCCACATTCGAGGATGGTCGTGCAGCTCTCGTATTGGCTGATGCTGCAATTGAATCTGCTCGCACCGGCAAGACTGTAGACGTCCGCGGCAAGCTCTAAATGAAGGCGACGACGGCCTGGATCTGGGCCATCTTCACCCTCTTCTTCACAAGAGGTCTCCTTTTTGCAACCTGGTCTACTCGTGGACCAGAGATTCGCGACGCTCTCAACCTAGATCTTCAAGCAATGGGCTGGTACGCGGCCTGCTTGAGTGTGGGTTCGGTCACGGGTGTGCTGATTTCTGAACGCATCGTGGAGAAGATTGGTTCTCGTCGCTATTCCATCCTGAGTTACGTCATCCTGGGCGGCGCACTGGTATTACTGGGCTTGAACTTGGCGTGGGAGAACACTCCCATGTCGTTCTTGGTGACAGCACTCCTCGGTTTGCCCTTGGGTATGGCTGACTATGACAACAACCTCGAAGCTTCGAATATCAACCGTGAATCAGCCAAGAACCGCGTTCCCATGCTCCACGGTGGCTATAGCGTCGGTGTGCTTCTGGGTTCTGCTCTGGTTGGTGTTGCAATTACCGCTGGCCTCGGTATCACGCCTGACTTCATTTCGATTGGTCTCATCGTCATTGCGTTGTCCGTCTTGGTTTCCTTTGCCATCGGCAAAAACAACGGCAAAGTTGACCGAAGCCACATGGCATCGTCCGAAATTGCCAAAATCTCCTTCAAGGCAATTGCGAAAGAATCCCGCAGCCGTCAGATTGGTCTGATTGGTTTCGCTTTCGTCTTTGCTGAGGGCGTTGGTGTGGTCTGGATCCCGATTGCACTCGTGCAGCAGGGATTCTCACCGGCATTGGCAGCGTTTAGCTACACCCTCTTCGGCTTGGGCTTCGTCATCATGCGCTTCGTGGGCGGACCTATTGCGGACAAGATCGGTCGTCGCAAGGTTGTCTTGTTCTCTGCAATTACGGCAACAGCTGGAATTGTCATTTTCATGGCAACACCGCTTCTGTCCATCCCGCTGGTTGGAGCTTTGCTCTGGGGTCTGGGTGACTCTATTGGTCTGGCCATGTGTGTCGCCGCGATGGGCGATGATCCACTTCGCGTCAGTGCTCGGATGAGCTTCCTCTGGACGCTGGTTTATCTCGCCAATCTCGCTGTTGGCCCGATTATTGGCTCACTGTCGAGCATCGGTGGGCTCTTGGCTGCATTCTTGGCGCCAATCATCTTGCTTGTCGCAGCCGGTGTGCTCAGCAAATCAGTTTCTGAAACGCATCCAGATGCGGTTCAGGAGACAGTGGCTACCTAATCTTTGTCTGCTTCCAGGTTGATAAATTCTTAGACCACGCGAAAAGCCCCAGCCAAATGGCTGGGGCTTTCTCGTTTAGCTCGTTACTTATGCCACCGAAGCCAAGGTGGTGGTGAGGAACTCCACTGAGGCGCGGGCATCTGCGATGGGGCCAGCTTCAGCAGCAGGTTCCTCATTCACAACGTTGTCCTGCTCGAGAACATACCAACCGGTGTAACCAGCCTTCTCGAGGGAGGCAAGGATGGTGGTGACGTCCACATCACCCTGACCCAGGGGAGTGTAGAGGCCCTGCACTACGCCTTGGTAGTAGGTGATCTCGCCGTCAATAACGCGCTGAGCAACAGCCTTGCGCACGTCTTTGAGGTGGACGTGACCGATACGGCCGGCGTGCTTCTGAGCGAACTCCACAGGATCGGTGCCACCGATCATCATGTGACCAGTGTCAAAGCAGAAGCCGATGTTGCTGCCTTCGAGAACACGCGTGATGTCCTCAGGGCGCTCCACAACAGTTCCCACGTGGGGGTGAATGACTGCCTTCACGCCATACTCGGCTGCAACTGCCTCGAGGTTGGTGAGGTTCTTCAGGAGGGTTGCCCAGTCTTCTTGGCTGAGAACGGGGCGGTCGTCATAACCGTCGAGTCCAGTGCTGGCAGCAAGAACCATAACTTCAGCGCCGGCAGTCTTGAAAGCTTCGAGTTCTGCGCGAATCTCAGGCTCGGGGTTGTGCTCGGGCTTGTGAAGCAAGACGGGAACAAACCCTCCCACTGCCTTCATGCCGTGCTTAGCAAGTACTTCTGAGCGCTTCGCGGGTTCCTCAGGGAGGAAGCCAAGAGGGCCGAATTCGCATGCGGTGTAGCCAACAGACTTCATTTCACTGAGAACGCGGTCCTGTTCCATCTGGTGACCCCAGCCGGGAACTTCACAGACGCCCCAAGAAATGGGAGCACCAGCAATCTTGTGTTGTGACATAGCTGTCTTTTCCTTTTCTTGATTTAGTTATTCAGGGGATTACGGAGCTTGAGTGCGGCAGTAGTTCCAGGGACTGAATCTACTGATACCCATGCCTTAGTTGCTACAGAATGTTCCGCAGCGTCGCAGACGAGTGCTGCAGCGTAGGCATCGTTGATGTTGGAGTTATCGCGAGCAGTACCGACATATGCCTGCAGGAACTTCTTAGCCTCGATGACCTTGAGGTCGTCGTAACCCATTGATGTTCCAGCACCAGGCTGGAAGTGTGAGAAATCACCAAACTGTGGACCAGCCATGATGCGCTGGTAACCCACGTGGGCGCCAGTGCGATCGAGAGCGAGGTGGAGTTCGTTCATACGTTCGAAGTCCCAGCTCAGTGAGCCTTCGGTGCCGTAGATCTCCAGATTGTAGCTGGCGCGCTTGCCGACGGTGACGCGGGATGCCTCCAAGGTTCCGATGGCACCTTCGGCTACTGCTTTGTTGCTGAGTCGAACAAGCATTGCTGCGTAGTCTTCGTTCTCAACGGGACCCATCTCGCCATCTTCGATGATGTCGAAGTGCGTTCCAGAACCCATCTGGGCAATGGGGCGTTCTGCATAAACAGTCTCGGTCAGTGCTGACACTTCGGCAACGGGGCCAATGACATAGTGCACGAGGTCAACCAGGTGTCCCATGAGATCACCGAGAACACCGCTACCTGCGAGTTCGCGAGTGAAGCGCCAGGAGAGTGCGCCCTTGGGTTCGGAAGAGTAGTCAGCAAAGAAGGTTCCGCGGAAGTTGGTGATGCGGCCGAGCTTGCCGGAAGCAATGAGTTCTTTCGCGTATTCAATGGCGGGGGCATGGCGATAGTTGAAGCCAATCGAGCTCACTACACCTGCTTTGAGTGCTGCGTCTTGGACAGACTTGGTGTCGGCTGCTCCGCGGCCAACAGGCTTTTCAATCCAGAAAGCCTTACCAGCTTCAGAGGCTGCGATACCAATCTCAGCGTGCAGGAAGTTGGGCGCACAAATAGAAACGACGTCTACGTCTTCACGCGCAAGGACCTCGCGGTAGTCCTGGGTGCCTTCTGCGAAACCGAGAACATTCTTTGCGTAGTCAATTCGCTCGAGTGACGTGTCTGCCGCAATGATCAGTTTTGGTGTGATGCCCAATTCGGGATAAACCACCGGGATTGATTGGTAAGCACGGCTGTGGACCTTGCCCATCCAGCCGACCGAGATCAGCCCGACTCCTACTTCACGTTGAGGCACCATTGCCCTGCTCCTTTACATAGATGTTGCTTAATCATGACTTTGTTAGGTCAGAATCTCGGTTTGGTAACGATAAAAATTTATGGTTCCAAATTGTTCTTATGATGTGACATACTATCAAATGTTATGACAAACTGACTTTTGTTATAACAGACAATCACTCAACGAAGAGAGGTATGTGAATGTCCTTCAACAAGAAGATTGCGGGAGTTGTTGCAGCAGCAGCACTCGTCGCAGCATCACTCGCCGGTTGTGCACAGAGCACTTCTAGCGACACAGCAGCAGAACCAACCAAAGACATCAAAGTTTGTGTCTACACCCACGGTGACGGCGGAACCTTCTGGTCCGTAGCACAGGCTGGTGCAGAGCAGGCCGGTAAGGACCTCGGAATTACCGTGGACTACCAGGGTTCTTCGAACGACGCTGCTAAGGAAGCTCAGACCATCGAAGCCGGTATCACCGGTGGTTGCCAGGGAATCGCAGCTTCGGCTCCGGACCCAGACGCAATCAAGGACGCAATGCTTGCAGCTGCTGACGCTGGTATCCCCACCGTCACCATGAACTCCGGTTCTGCAGTATTCGCTGACCTGGGTGCATTTACCCACGTTGGTCAGGACGAGGTTGTTGCTGGTCGCGAGGCTGGTAAGAAGTTCAACGAGCTCGGCCTGAAGCACGTACTGTGCCCAATCCAGGAAGCTGCAAACGTTGGTCTGGCAGAGCGTTGCCAGGGTCTCGCTGAAACCTTCGCAGGTACTGTCACCAACTTCAACGCAGATGGTGCTCTTGCTGACCTTTCTGGTGCACAGGCAAAGATCCTTGCTGCTCTCCAGGCTGACCCAAGCATTGACGGTATCTTCACCCTCAACGCTGACGTAGCAACCGGTGCTGCTCTTCCTGCAGCACAGGCATCTGGTAGCGAAATCACCATCGGTACCGTTGACATGTCTGCAGACGCTCTGCAGTCGATCAAGGATGGCGACATCGCATTCGCAATTGACCAGCAGCAGTACGCACAGGGCTACATGTCCGTTGTGCTTCTGTACCTGGCAATCACTAACGCTAACGAGCTCGGTGGTGGACTCCCCATGTACACCGGTCCTGGCTTCGTAACCGCAGACAACGTAGACGTTGTCATGGGTTACGTAGAGGCTGGTACTCGCTAGTAGCAACACCCCTTTGTTACTGGCTGGTGGGCAATGCTCACCAGCCAGTAACACACCCCTTGTAGTACCCTCCACTATCGAAAGATCCTGCCGAAGATGACAGACACATCAGTACAGAAGAAAGATGAGCGACTTGGTCGCGTCTCTCTCTTCACCAAGCTTTTACGCCGACCCGAGTTCGGCGCCCTTCTCGGAGCGATCGTCATCTATGTGATGTTCGCCGTCGTTGACACCACTGGCCAGTTCACCACTTTGCAGGGAACCGCCGGATGGACCGACTTCGCTGCTCCGATTGGCATCATCGCAGTATTTGTAGCACTTCTGATGATCGCCGGTGAGTTCGACCTCTCCAGCGGTGTCATGGTGGGAACCTCTGGACTTTTGCTCGGACTTCTTGTTTCAGAGTTCCAATGGGGCATTTGGCCAGCAATTCTGTTCGTCATGGTTTTCGCAGGTCTTATCGGTCTCATGAACGGAATGTTGGTCATCAAAACAGGCCTTCCATCCTTCATCGTGACCCTCGCGACTTTCTTCATCTTGAAGGGTGCGAACCTGGCCGTCACTAAGGGCTTCACCGGCACCGTACGTGTCAGTGGCATCGACAAGGCTGACGGTTTTGATTCTGCCCGCGAGATTTTTGCAACGACCTTCAACTTCGCC
>NZ_JAVWTF010000002.1:73167-78867 GCF_036667855.1 Aurantimicrobium sp.
CGTTGTGTGGTGGATCGCCATCACAATCCTTGGAACTATTCTGCTCAACAACACCGTATTCGGTAACTGGATCTTTGCATCCGGTGGCGACAAGAATGCCGCACGTAACGCCGGTGTTCCAGTAGATCGCACCAAGGTGACTCTGTTCATCATGACCTCACTGTCTGCTGCTCTTGTTGGCATCATGCTGGTACTTCGCTTGCGCGGTATGCAGGCTGGACAGGGTGTTGGCCAGGAGTTCTACTACATCATCGCCGCAGCTGTTGGTGGCACCTTGCTCACAGGTGGTGCAGGTTCCGCAATTGGTGCATCGATTGGTGCAGCAATCATGGGTATTGCCGCCATCGGTATCCCTTACGCGATGTGGGACCAGGACTGGGTATCGACCTTCCTCGGTGTCATCCTCTTCGCAGCTGTACTCGTCAACACTCTCATTTCTAGGAAAGCAAACGGAGCTCGCAAATGACCACGCCAGCACTAGAACTTAAGCACGTTGGTAAGGCGTTCGGAAACGTAATCGCCCTCAACGATGTCAGCCTCGTCGTTGATCCCGGCACAGTCACCTGTGTTCTGGGTGACAACGGTGCCGGTAAGTCCACCCTGATCAAGATTCTCTCCGGTGTTCACAAGAACTCTTCCGGTGACTTCCTGGTCGATGGTGAACCTGCTGACTTCAACTCACCTCGTGATGCACAGGCTCGCGGTATTGGAACTGTGTTCCAGGACCTCGCAACTGTTCCACTGATGTCGATTTGGCGTAACTTCTTCCTCGGTAACGAGCCCACCAAGTGGTGGAAGCCACTGGGCTTCTTGAACACCAAGTACGCCAAGGAAGTAACTAAGAACGAACTGCTTGATATGGGTATCGATCTTCGTGACCCCAACCAGGCAATTGGTACCCTTTCCGGTGGTGAGCGTCAGGCTGTAGCAATTGCTCGCGCTGTTCACTTCGGTGCAAAGGTTCTCATCCTCGATGAGCCCACCTCTGCTCTGGGTGTTCGCCAGTCTGGAATCGTTCTGAAGTACATCCTCGCTGCACGTGAACGCGGTGTAGCTGTTGTGTTCATTACTCACAACCCTCACCATGCCTTCTTGGTTGGTGACCGTTTTTACCTGCTCAACCGTGGCCGCATGATTGCGGACTTCAAGCGTGGCAACGTTGAGCTCGACGAGCTCATCCAGGCCATGGCCGGTGGAGCTGAACTGGAAAGCCTGACCCACGAGATTCAGGTCATCCGCAAGTAACAATTTCCGAAAGAGCCTTGCGCTCTTGAGGGAGGGAACATCTAGCCCCAGACGCCCTGAGGCGTCTGGGGCTAGATGCTTAAACCGATAAAGGAGTAAAGATTGTCATCCCCGTTCTCTCTCGCCGTTTGTGCTGAAATGGTCTTCACCGATCTCCCCGTCGTGGACCGTGTGAAAGAGATCCACTCGCGTGGATACTTGGTTGAGATCTGGGACTGGAGCAACAAGGACCTAGAGGCACTAGCTGCTACCGGGGCGACCTTTAGCTCCATGACCGGTTACCTGCGCGGAGAGCTCATTGGCGCTGACGGAGCCAACGAGCTCCTCGAGACTGCCCGCCTCTCGTGTGAGGCCGCAAAGATCATCAACCCTCCTCGCCTCAACGTTCACGGCACCGGGTTAGATGACAAGGGTCTTCCCGTGAAGCCTCAAAACACCGTGACCGCACAAGAGCGAGTCCAGGCCATTGACACATTGAAGCGCTTGGCGGACTTAGGCGCCGAATACGACCGAGTCTTTATGCTCGAGAACCTCAATCTCCTCGTTGACCACATGGGCACTCCCTTTGGTCGGGCTGAAGACACCATTGCGCTTATTTTGGAGATTAACCACCCTCACTTGAAGCTGAACCTTGACCTGTATCACGCACAAATTGGTGAGGGTAACCTCATTGAGCTGTGTAAGCAGGCTCTGCCCTGGATTGGCGAGATCCAGATTGCAGACGTTCCAGGCCGTATGGAACCTGGCACGGGCGAGATCAACTACAACGGCGTATCAGCAGCCCTCCAGGCCATGGGCTACACCGGAGTTATCGGTATGGAAGCCTGGGCTTCGGGTGACTCTGATCTTGCTCTAGAGAGATTTAAGGCTGCCTTTAGCTAGCCTGAAGGAATGAGCTCAACTTTCATCAAGCCGCGCTGGAGTCTCAGCGCGGTTTTATGGATCTGTGTCCTGGGCATCATGGCCGGTTTCCAAACCTGGCGAGGCGCCTATGTTGACGGCATCCTCTTCTTCTCGCTGGTCGCGATGTTGATAATCGATCGCCTGACCGGCGGTCGCATCGTCATCATGAAGAAGCCCATCGCTGCGCCCAAGATCCTCACGCTGGCCATCACCGGGGTTCTGGGAGTGGTGCTCGTTCTTGCCCCGCGTCACAGCTGGGTTGATTTGGCGGTGTTTATTGCCATTGGGGTCACTGTGCTTCTAGTTGCCTGGGAACCTGCCCCAGAACGTGAACAGCGCCCGCACAAAGCGTTGCTGCGATCGATGTGGATGTGGTCCATGCTTGCGGTGGCTATCTGCTTGTGGGAAGCAACTGCTTTCGTTCTCAGCGTCAACATGCCAGGTGGCAATGAGAACTATCCAACTATCTCTGTGCTCCTGGACCCCTTCGTGGAGAACGTCTGGGGCAGGCTGGTCTTTGTCGGGCTCTGGTTAGCTGCAGGCTATGGCCTGCTGCGGTTCTGGAGGCGCACATGATCCGGGCCATCGTGATTGCTGGATATCTCGTTGTGGTGGCGGTTGCCATCATCAGTGAGGTTTATGCCCAGCGAAAGCCCAACAACTTTGCCCCCATTGGGGACATGTTGGAACACGTGATGACCTCACGCACCACGCGAGTCAGCGTGATAGCCGCATGGTGGTGGTTCGGATGGCACTTTGCCTTCGCAGACACCGTGCAATTAGAGCTCTAAGGGCTACTTCTCCACCAAGGTGACTGAGAACGAGTAGAGGTCTGGGCGGTAGCAGTGGTGACCAAACTCCACAGCACGACCTGAGTTATCGAAAGCAGTGCGATCCATCGTGAGGAGGGCTGCGTTCTTTTCAATGTCAAGGTAGTCAGACTCTTGATTTGTTGACTTGCGAGCACCGATGCGCTGCTTAGCCACTCGCATGGTGACACCACGTGAACGTAGAACTTGGTAGAGACCGTGTTCTGAAACGTCGTTTTTACTCAAAGTGGTGAAGTCTTCGGGAAGCCAGTTCTCCATCACCGCAACGGGTACACCATCAGAGAGGCGAATACGGTGGAGATACAAGGTGGGGGAGCCCAGGGAAACAGCGAGCTGCTCGGCAATCTTGGCATCAGCAGGAACAACCTTGAACTCCAGCATTTCAGTGCTGGGCTTTTGACCGCTGTTCTCGAGGTCATCGTTCAAGCTGGTGAGTTCAACACCACGGGTGACCTGACCGTGAACAACCTGGGTTCCCACGCCACGACGACGAACCAAGAGACCTTTGTCAACGAGATCTTGGATTGCGCGACGAATGGTGGGGCGGCTGAGACCAACGCGCTCGCCGAGAGCAACTTCGTTCTCAATGCGTGAGCCGGGAGGAAGCGTTCCGTTGAGAATGGCGGCTTCAATGATCTGAGAAACCTGAAAGTAGAGGGGGATAGGGCCAGTGCGTTCTAGTTTCATGAACTCAGACAGCGGAAGGATTTGTTCCGAAGGTGTCATTGCGGTGTTCCTCTACGTAGTGCTTACATGGCATCAACTTTGACACCATGTCATGACATTAGCACCACAGAACGATAGAATTGGAGCAATTAGACCGAAATTTCACGGCATTTTTTATCCACATTTCAGGCAACAGCGAGGTCGTCAGATGGAACAGATTGAGTTCACCACCCGCAAGTGGGTGCGCCCGGAAGACCTCAATGCCAATGGCACGCTTTTTGGTGGTTCGCTCCTCAAATGGATTGATGAAGAAGCCACCATCTATGCCATCTTGCAGCTGGGTAATCGTCGCGTGGTGACCAAGATCATTTCTGAGATCAACTTCGTCGCCTCTGCTATTGAAGGCGACCTCATCGAGATGGGTCTGGTTGCCACCAAGTTCGGCACCACCTCGATCACCATGCGTGCTGAGGTGAGGAACATGATTACTCGCAAGTCCATCCTCACCGTGGACCACATCGTGTTCGTGGGTCTGGATGAGAATGGCAAGCCATTCCCTCACGGGTACACCTCCGCCACCTCGGAGCGGGACCGCATCCCTACTACCTAAACGGCACTAGTCTCTTCTCTGTGACCGGTACGATTAACCCTTGTGGCTCTAACTATCGCAATCGTGGGACTGCCCAATGTCGGCAAGTCAACCCTGTTCAACGCTCTGACTAAGAGCACCGTTCTCGCAGCGAACTATCCGTTCGCCACGATTGAGCCCAACGTGGGAGTGGTCAACCTCCCCGATGAGCGCCTTGGCGTTCTCGCGGGTATCTTCGGCTCCGAACGTCTGCTGCCTGCAGCAGTGTCGTTCGTCGACATTGCCGGCATTGTGAAGGGTGCGTCCGAAGGTGAAGGCCTGGGTAACAAGTTCTTGGCTAACATCCGTGAAGCTGACGCTATTGCGCAGGTTGTCCGCGGATTCTCTGACCCTGACGTGGTTCACGTCGATGGCAAGGTCAACCCTGCCTCTGACATGGACACCATCAACACCGAGCTGATCTTGGCTGACCTCCAGACGCTGGAGAAGGCCATTCCTCGTATTGAGAAGGAAGTAAAGGGCAAGAAGGCTGAGCCTGCTGCTCTCGAGACTGCTCTCGAAGCTCAGAAGGTGCTCAACGACGGCAAGCCACTGTCTTCCACCACCATTGATCTTGCTCCCATCAAGGAACTGGGTCTGCTCACCGCAAAGCCCTTTATCTATGTGTTCAACGTGGATGAGGATGTTCTCGGTGACGACGCTAAGCGCAAGGAGCTCGAAGCTCTCGTGGCACCTGCCAAGGCAGTTCTCCTCGATGCCAAGCTTGAGTCTGAACTCATCGACCTAGACGCGGCAGATGCTGCTGAGTTGCTGGCTTCAACCGGCCAGGATGAGTCCGGTCTCGACCAGCTCGCTCGTATTGGCTTTGACACCCTGGGTCTCCAGACTTACCTCACCGCAGGCCCTAAGGAAGCACGTGCCTGGACCATTGGTAAGGGCTGGAAGGCTCCTCAGGCAGCTGGTGTGATCCACACCGACTTCGAGCGTGGCTTTATTAAGGCAGAAATCATTTCCTTCCAGGACCTCGTGGACACCGGCTCTGTTGCCGAAGCACGCGCCAAGGGCAAGGCCCGCATGGAAGGTAAGGACTACGTCATGCAAGATGGCGACGTAGTCGAGTTCCGCTTCAACGTCTAAGGGAGTGCAGCATGTGTGGAGGGTACGCGCTCGCGGAACCGACCGAAGTGCTGGAAGACGTCTTCAACGTTGACCTGGTGGGGGAGAACCTCCCTGGACCCAGCTGGAATATCAGGCCCACCAACCAGGTGCCCATCGTGGTGGACACCGTGGATGCATCAGGCGACCAGCGACGACGCTTAGAAAGCGCTCGCTGGTCTCTGATTCCTTCCTGGGTGAAGGGTGAACCACCCAAGTTCTCCACCTTCAACGCTCGAAGTGAAGATGCCGCGTCGAAAGCGTCTTGGCGAGATGCCGTGAAGTCCAAGCGCTGTGTGGTTCCGGCTTCTG
>NZ_JAVWTF010000003.1:0-73339 GCF_036667855.1 Aurantimicrobium sp.
GTCAACCCCGATCTGGTCGCAACTGAAGAATCTGCTCCTGCCGTTGAAGTGGAAGAAATCAAAGAGGACCGTAACCCGGTCACTGCTCCCACCATCATGGCTACCGAGAGTGAACTCGAGTCACGCCTGAACCCTCGCTATAACTTCGACAGTTTTGTTATTGGCGGTTCAAACCGCTTTGCTCACGCGGCAGCAGTTGCCGTAGCTGAAGCGCCCGCGAAGGCTTACAACCCTTTGTTTATCTATGGTGAGTCAGGTTTGGGTAAAACCCACTTGCTCCACGCCATTGGTCACTATGCACAGAGTTTGTATCCCACCATTCGTGTTCGTTATGTCAGTAGCGAAGAGTTCACGAACGATTTCATTAACTCCATTGCCAATAACCGCGGTGCTGCATTCCAGTCCCGGTATCGCAATATCGACATCCTGCTGATCGATGACATTCAGTTCTTGCAAGGTAAAGCTGAAACTCAGGAAGCCTTCTTCCACACCTTCAACACGTTGCACGACCACAACAAGCAAGTTGTGATTACCAGCGATGTTCAACCCAAGCACTTGACTGGCTTTGAAGACCGTATGCGTACTCGTTTTGAGTGGGGTCTTATTACAGATGTTCAAACACCTGACCTTGAGACGCGTATTGCCATTCTTCGTAAGAAGGCAGAGCGTGAAAAGCTGAGTGTTCCTGACGACATCATGGAATTCATCGCCACGAAGGTCACCAGCAACATTCGTGAGCTTGAGGGAACACTCATTCGCGTAACCGCGTTTGCCAACCTCAATAAGCAGGCGGTGGATCTTCCCTTGGTGCAAACGGTGTTGAAAGACCTCATCACATTGGATGAAGACGACATCATTGCCCCCATTGACATCATCAATAACACTGCGGACTATTTCCGCTTAGGTATTGACGAGCTCACCGGTACATCCCGGGCTCAGGCAATTGCTACTGCGCGACAAATTGCTATGTATTTATGTCGTGAAATGACGAACCTGTCACTACCAAAAATTGGTCAGCTTTTTGGTGGCCGCGATCACACCACCGTGATGCACGCCTGCAAGAAGATTGCTGAATTAATGAAGGAACGTCGTTCTATCTACAACCAGGTCACTGAACTAACCACCAGAATCAAGCAACGTAGCTCATACGCACGTAATAACTAAGGTTTTCCCCCTGTGGATAAACCTGTGAATATGTGGGGAAATCGCCGAAGCTACCTGTGTATGAAAAATTCTTTAATGTGAATAACAAGAATTCTTCTCGTGTAGTTAGTTCATCTCTGTGAGTTCTCACACACAGGCCAAACACAACTTACGCGGATGTAGTTTCAAGCACTGGGGCTGAACTTATGAAGTTATGCACAGTATCCACAGACGTTAAGAAGATTAAAGAGTTAATTAAATAAATAAACACTTTCCATAACCTTTTACCTCGGGGCTTAAATGAGCCTAAAAAACCGCGATAGCATGAGAGACCCAGCAATTGGGATCTACGGAAAGGCACCACGGTGAAGTTTCAAGTAAACAGAGACGTGCTCAGCGAAGCAGTCTCTTTTGCCGTCAAAATGCTCCCAGCACGCACTACTCTTCCCATTCTTTCTGGTGTGCTGATCGAAGCAACTACTGAAGGTCTTGTTTTCTCCTCGTTTGATTACGAAGTTTCGACTCAAACTAAAGTTGCTGCGACAGTAGAGACACCAGGACGTGTTCTGGTTTCTGGCCGCCTTCTTGCTGAAATTGCCAACCGTCTTCCCAACGCACCTGTCACATTCGAAACCGTTGAATCTCGTATTCAGGTCAGCTGCGGATCAGCAAATTTCACTCTTCTTTCCATGCCTGTTGAGGAATACCCCACTATTCCTCAGGTTGAAGGAGAAACCGGTGTTCTTCCTGCTGAAGAATTCTCTTCTGCTGTTGCACAGGTTGCGGTTGCAGCCTCACGCGATGATGTCACTCCAGTTATTACCGGTGTTCAGCTTGAAATCACAGGAAATTCCTTGAGCCTGGTTGCTACAGACCGTTACCGCGTCGCTATCCGTGATATTCCATGGGAATCAACCGGTGATGTTGCAGATATCACCGCTCTTGTTCCTGCACGAACCATCCAGGAAATTGGTAAGACCTTCGGTCACAGCGGAAACATCTCTATTTCGATCACCAACAAGGACGATCGTGAATTGATTGCGTTTACTGCAGACAACAAGACCGTGACGTCGCTCTTGATTAAGGGAAATTTCCCACCCGTCAAGCGCTTGTTCCCTGAAAAAGTTGAAAACTACGCAGTAGTAAACACCGCTGAGCTCATTGAAGCTACTCGTCGTGTGAAGTTGGTCGTTGAACGTGAAGCTGCGCTGCGCTTTACCTTCGCTAACAACGGTTTGACCCTTGAAGCTATTGGTGGAGAGCAAGCACAAGCTTCTGAAACCATCGATGCTGTTATTTCTGGCCCAGATGTAGTCGTGTCACTCAAGCCAGACTTCTTGCTGGATGGCCTGGGAGCAGTTCACTCTGAATTCACTCGTATTGGTTTCACTTCAGTTGAAAACCCTGCAAAGCCAGGCCCAGTATTGATTACAAGCCAGACTTCGAAGGACACTCCTTCAGAAGATGCATACCGCTACCTTCTGCAGCCCAACCTTCTTCTTCGCTAAATCAAGTGACATTCTGAGCGATGCACGTTAGCTCACTCAGTCTTCGCGACTTTAGAAACTACGCCACGGCAGACATTGAGCCGGGGCTTGGTTCTGTTGTTCTAGTGGGCTCAAACGGCCAGGGCAAAACAAACATTGTCGAAGCCATCAATTTTTTGGCGACCCTAGGTTCACATCGAACCAGTATCGATTCCGCTCTTATCCGTCAGGGATCAGATGCGGCCATTGTGCGAGTAAACCTCGCACATGACGGCCGCACGATCCTGCTTGAAGCCCAGTTAAACCGCAACGGTGCCAATAAAGCCCAGGTCAACCACGCCAATGCAAAGCTTCGAGACTTCCCTCGCTACATTTCGACCGTGATTTTTGCCCCGGAAGACCTCATGTTGGTTCGTGGGGAACCGTCGGGACGCCGAAAATTCATGGACGACCTCATTATTCAAAGAACTCCCCGTCTTGCCGGGGTGGTTTCTGACTATGACCGGGTCCTGAAACAGAGAAATACTCTCCTCAAGACAGCGCGAGTCAAAGATGTCGATGCGGGAAACCTCGGAACTTTGGATATTTGGGATGAGCGCTTGGTAACACTAGGCACCGAGATCACAGCAGAGCGCCGCCGTCTACTTTCCGATCTTTCCGGCCCACTGGGTGAGGCATATCACGCGATAGCGGGGTCAGATCATGACGTGAGTATTGAACTGAAGCCCTCTATAGATGCACCTGAATCCGCGTCTGCGTATGCCGAGAAGTTTAGAAACCTGCTTGAAGCTGGGCGAATTCAAGAAATTGAACGAGGAATGACCCTCGTGGGTCCCCACCGAGATGATGTTGAGTTCGGTTTGAACAATCTCCCTGCCAAGGGTTATGCCAGCCATGGCGAAACCTGGTCTTATGCGCTCTCCCTCAAGCTTTCAGCGGCCAGACTGCTGCGTAGTGAATCAGTCTTGGGCGATCCCATCCTGATTTTGGACGACGTTTTTGCAGAATTGGACTCCGCTCGGCGCAAGCGCCTCGCTGAGGCCGTAGCTGATTTCGAGCAGACCTTCATTACAGCAGCAGTTGCAGAAGACGTCCCTGCTGAATTAATGACCCAAGTGTTTCACGTGAAAAAGGGAACTATTTCCACTGAAAGCCCAGCTCATGAGTGAAATTAACGCGAATGGGCCTGACGCCGCTGACGCGGCGGGGCCCGAAGAATCGGAAGCATTGGCGCTGTATTCCAGATTGAAGTCCAAAGCCACCGGAACTCCCCGGGTGAAACTCTCTCGGGATGCCCGCGCTCGCAAACGTAATGCGGAAGAGCATGCCAGCGAGATGCCCTTCTCCCCCGGGCGTGACCCGAAGGGTCTCGATGATGTGCTGGATAACCTCTCCCAGCAGCTGGGTTGGAAGGCTCCGTTAGCAAAGTCAGATCTACTGGCAGATTGGGCAGAAATTGTCGGCCCAGACATCGCTGCCAGGACAACTCCGCTCGGAATTGATGACGCCACATTGACCGTGGCATGTGAATCCACAGCGTGGGCAACACAGCTTCGATTGATGCGTACGGAAGTGCTGACAAAAGTTCTTCAATCACACCCAGAATCCGGCGTCACCGCAATCCGCTTTCAAGGGCCCAACGCCCCAAGCTGGAAACGTGGCCCCAAATCAATTCCAGGGCGTGGTCCTCGCGATACTTACGGCTAGAAATAGGTTTCTGGTCAAGCGCTAAATAAAAACGCGCCTACGGCCCGTTTCTCCCGGTTTTCCCAGCCCCCAAAAGATAGAATGAGGGGTCACGTTAAGTGCGTAAGGGAGCCACCGAAACATATGTCAACAGAATCTGAACAGCAAGCAGCAGAAGCCGATTACGGCGCAAGTAATATTCAGGTTCTTGAAGGCCTTGAAGCAGTTCGCAAGCGCCCCGGTATGTATATCGGTTCGACCGGTCCCCGTGGTCTTCACCACTTGGTCTATGAGATCGTCGACAACTCGGTTGATGAGGCGCTCGCCGGCCACTGTGACGACATTAAAGTCTTCATGCGCAAAGACGGCAGTATCCGCGTCATCGACAATGGTCGCGGTATTCCCGTAGACATCCACCCTACCGAGGGTAAGTCGACGGTGGAAGTAGTTCTTACCGTCCTCCACGCCGGTGGAAAGTTCGGCGGCGGCGGATACGCCGTCTCCGGCGGTCTGCACGGTGTGGGTAGCTCCGTAGTGAACGCACTGTCATCCCACCTCGAGGTTGAAGTCAAGCGCCAAGGCTTCTCCTACACACAGAGCTTCAACATTGGTGTTCCCGAAGCTCCCCTTGCAAAGGGCGCTGCCACCACTGAAACCGGAACCACCATTACGTTCTGGCCAGATGCCGACATCTTTGAAACCGTGGAGTTCGACTACGAGACTCTGCGCGCACGCTTCCAGCAGATGACCTTCCTCAACAAGGGTCTGCGCATCACCTTGATCGATGAAAACCAGATCGACGACGAAGGCAACGCCCTCACCGTTTCGTACATGTTCGAAAACGGTCTGATGGACTACGTCGAGTACCTCAACCGCATCAAGAAGAACGACATTGTTCACGACGAGATCATTCACTTCGAATCCGAAGACACCGAGAAGAAGATTTCGTGTGAAATTGCGATGCAGTGGACCACCGCCTACAGCGAAAGCGTCCACACCTACGCAAACACCATCAACACTCACGAAGGTGGAACTCACGAAGAGGGTTTCCGTGCGGCAATGACCACTTTGGTCAACAAGTACGCGCGTGAAAAGGGCATTCTCAAGGACAAGGACGAGAACCTGTCCGGTGACGACGTCCGTGAAGGCCTCACCGCTGTTGTCTCCATCAAGTTGGGTGAACCCCAGTTCGAAGGTCAGACCAAGACCAAGCTCGGAAACACCGAAGCCAAAGCATTCGTTCAGCGCATTACCGGTGACTTCCTCGGTGACTGGTTCGAACGCAACCCCAACCAGGCCAAGGACATCATCCGCAAGGCACTTCAGGCAGCAACTGCTCGTATGGCAGCCCGCAAGGCGCGTGAAACTGCTCGCCGTAAGGGCCTGCTTGAAGGTGGCGGTATGCCCGGAAAGCTGAAGGACTGCGCAAGCAAGGATCCTTCGCTTTCTGAAATCTTCATGGTGGAGGGTGACTCCGCCGGTGGTTCTGCCGTTCAGGGCCGCAACCCTGACACCCAAGCGATCCTTCCCCTCCGAGGCAAGATCCTCAACGTGGAGAAGGCGCGACTGGACAAGGCACTTGCCAACAATGAAGTCCAGGCCATGATTACTGCATTCGGTGCGGGTGTGGGTGAAGACTTCAACCCTGAGAAGGCCAGGTATCACAAGATTGTGCTCATGGCCGATGCGGATGTTGATGGCCAGCACATCACCACCTTGCTTCTTACTCTGCTCTTCCGTTACATGAAGCCACTGATTGAGCTTGGTTATGTGTATCTCGCTCAACCACCGCTGTATCGATTGAAGTGGTCCAATGCAGATCACGAGTATGTGTACTCGGACGAACAGCGCGACCGTCAGCTGGAAGCGGGTCTGGCTTCGGGAAAGAAGATCCCGAAGGACAACGGAATCCAGCGTTACAAGGGTCTCGGTGAGATGGATTACCGCGAGCTCTGGGATACCACGATGAACCCCGAAACGCGCACCCTGCTCCAGGTCACCCTGGATGACGCAGTTGCTGCCGACGAAATTTTCTCAACCCTGATGGGTGAAGACGTGGAATCACGTCGAAACTTCATCCAGAAGAATGCAAAGGATGTGCGTTTCCTTGACATCTAACGACAACCTCGTCACCACTGACGAAAACGGAGAGAACCGCATCCAGCAGGTTGACCTGCAGCTGGAGATGCAGCGTTCCTACCTCGACTACGCAATGAGCGTGATCGTGGGTCGCGCACTTCCCGACGTTCGTGACGGCCTCAAGCCCGTTCACCGTCGTGTGATCTACGCAATGTATGACGGTGGCTACCGCCCCGACAAGGCATTCTCCAAGTGTGCTCGTGTCGTTGGTGACGTCATGGGTCAATTCCACCCACACGGTGACTTGGCAATTTATGACGCACTGGTTCGTCTGGTTCAGCCCTGGTCGCTGCGCTACCCACTGGCTCTCGGTCAGGGTAACTTCGGCTCCGCCGGTAACGACTCTGCAGCTGCTCCTCGTTACACCGAAACCAAAATGGCTCCTCTGGCGCTGGAAATGGTTCGCGACATCGACGAAGAAACCGTCGACTTCCAGGACAACTACGACGGTCGCACCCAAGAGCCTTCGATTCTGCCTTCGCGCTTCCCCAACCTGCTGGTCAACGGTTCGGTGGGTATTGCCGTGGGTATGGCCACCAACATTCCTCCTCACAACCTGCGTGAGGTTGCCGAAGGTGCACTCTGGGCACTGGCCAACCCTGACGCAACTCGTGAAGAGCTGCTGGAAGCTCTCATCTCTCGTATCAAGGGACCTGACTTCCCCACCGGTGCACAGATTCTCGGCATCAAGGGAATCCAGGACGCCTACCGCACTGGTCGTGGTTCCATCACGATGCGTGCCGTGGTCAATGTGGAAGAACTACAGGGTCGCACCTGCCTCGTAGTGACCGAGCTCCCCTACCAGGTCAACCCTGACAACCTCGCGATCAAGATCGCGGAGCTGGTCAAGGATGGCAAGATCACCGGTATCGCGGATATCCGCGATGAGACCTCGGGTCGTACCGGTCAGCGCCTGGTTATTGTGCTCAAGCGTGATGCTGTTGCCAAGGTTGTTCTCAACAACCTCTACAAACAGACTCAGCTTCAGGAAAACTTCGGCGCAAACATGCTGGCTATCGTCGATGGCATTCCTCGTACCCTCGCTATTGATGGATTCATCTCCAACTGGGTCGAGCACCAGATTGATGTCATTGTTCGCCGCACGCAGTTCCGTCTGCGCAAGGCAGAAGAACGTATGCACATCCTCAAGGGTTACCTTGCCGCGCTCGATGCACTCGACGAAGTGATTGCTCTGATTCGCAAGAGCCCCACTGTTGAAGATGCCCGCGATGGACTGATGTCCTTCCTCAAGATTGACGAGCTTCAAGCACGCGCCATCTTGGAGATGCAGCTGCGTCGTCTGGCTGCTCTCGAGCGCCAGAAGATCATCGACGAAGCCAACGAGTTGGAAGCTCAGATCACTGAGTTCAACGCCATCTTGGCTAGCCCTTCACGTCAGCGTGAGATTGTTTCGGAAGAACTCACCGACATCGTTGCCCGTTACGGCGATGACCGTCGCTCCGAAATCATGCCTGGCTTCGACGGGGACATGAACGTGGAAGACCTCATTCCTGAAGAGGAAATGGTCATCACCGTTACCCGTGGTGGTTACATTAAGCGCACCCGCAGCGACAACTACCGCAGTCAGCACCGTGGTGGCCGTGGCGTCAAGGGTGCACAGCTCCGTGCAGATGACGTAGTCGAGCACTTCTTCGTCACCACTACACACCACTGGCTGTTGTTCTTCACGAACACCGGACGCGTTTATCGCGCGAAGGCCTATGAAGTTCAAGAAGCAGGTCGTGACGCAAAGGGTCAGCACATTGCCAACCTGTTGGCTCTTGCTCCCGACGAGCAGGTCACCCAGATTCTCGACATCCGCGACTACCAGGCAGCTCAGTACCTTGCTCTGGCAACTCGTGATGGTCTGATCAAGAAGACCGCACTGACTGAGTACGACACCAACCGCACCGGTGGCATCATCGCCATCAAGCTGCGCGAGGGTGACGAGCTCGTCTCAGCACTTCTTCTCGAAGCGGACTCAGATGTTCTCCTAGTTTCACGCAAGGGTATGAGCATCCGCTTCACCGCAACCGATGAGGCACTGCGACCCATGGGTCGTTCCACCTCTGGTGTGACCGGTATGAAGTTCCGTGGCGGAGACAGTCTGCTTTCTGCCTCGTTGGTATCTGACTCAGGTTTCGTCTTTGTCGTCACCGAGGGTGGCTACGCTAAGCGCACCTCTGCCGATCAGTACCGCACACAAAACCGTGGTGGTCTGGGTATCAAGGTTGCCAAGCTCAGCGAAGACCGCGGAGACCTGGTCGGATCTCTCATCGTGGAAGAAGAAGACGAAGTTCTTGTTGTTCTGGAAACCGGCAAGGTTGTCCGCTCGGCAGTGAACGAAGTTCCTGCCAAGGGACGTGACACCATGGGCGTTGTCTTCGCTCGATTCGAAGAGGGCGACAAGATTCTTGCCGTCGCACGCAATTCAGAGCGTAATCTTGAATCTGCAGAAGATGCAGTTGAAGAAGATGTAGAAGCAACCAGCGGAGACGCTGTAGTGGAAGAGGCACCAAATGAGTAACGCATTGGCACAGAAGCTCAAAGACAAGCTTCCCAAGAGCGAGCCCAAGGCCCCTAAGGGTCCTGAGGCAAAGCAGGTTCGCCTGAAGCTCGTTTATGTCGACTTCATGTCTGCGCTCAAAATGTCATTCCTGCTCGGACTGGCGCAATTCATCGTTGTTGTCGTGGGAACCCTGCTTCTCTACTTAGTCTTCGTTCAGACCGGTATTTTCGAGACCGCAAACAGCGTTGCAGGTGAGGTTCTGGGAAATAACTCCTTCGATATCAACAGCATTGCTTCCATTGGAAAGACCGTGGGTGCAGCTGCTGCAGTTGGCCTGGTCAACCTGATTGTGATCACCGTGTTGGGCGCAATTTGTGCAGTTCTGTATAACGCAGCAGCCAAGATTACCGGTGGTCTTTCTATCGGTTTCACCAACCAGCAGTAAAAAAACTCAGGCTCGATTTAGAGATTCGCCGGGATTCCGGTAGTCTCGAATCTGCCTAAGCGGGGCTATAGCTCAGGTGGTTAGAGCGCTTCACTGATAATGAAGAGGTCCCAGGTTCAAGTCCTGGTAGCCCCACGCAATTGCTCTTTATATTTTGATGTAAAGTAGTAAAAGCAATCGGGGCCTTAGCTCAATTGGTAGAGCGCCTGCTTTGCAAGCAGGAGGTCAGGAGTTCGATTCTCCTAGGCTCCACTCCCCCCAGAAAAACCCCCAGAAATGGGGGTTTTTCTTTACCCAAAACGCTTTGATAGGCGTAATCTATTGGCGTAATTTTTACAGCTAAATAGGCGTACTTTCCCAGCTTTCCGAGCTACTGTGAAAGCTATGGGGGAACAAAACAAGCCACGACGGGAAAAGGGAACAGGTGCTTTGTACCTGCGAACCCGCGAAATACCAGGCGAAAAGGACTATGAGTTCTATCAAGCCGTCCTCGAAGTGAAGACTGAAACAGGCAAACGCAAACGCATTACAGGCAACGGAGCAACAAAATCTCTTGCCCAAGCAAAGCTCCAAGCCAACATAAATAAGTTTTATCAACGAGAAGCAGAAGGCACCGTCGCAGTTAGGCGGAAGAAGTCTTCGGGCATGACCGTTGAGGAATGGTTAGACGCCTGGTACGAAAGCCTGCAATATCGTCGTCTGTCTGAAACGGTGCGAAGAAAATATAAAGGTTTTTACGAACACCACATAGTTCCCCATGTCGGTGATACTCCGCTGGCGGATCTTCACGAAGACCAGTTGGAAGAACTATTCGGTACAACGCTCGTAAATAAAAGAAAGAAAATTAACGGCGTTGAGAGCGACCAACCGTTGTTGGGCAACTCTGCTCGTCGAAACATTTACAAGACGCTGAACACCGCTCTGAAAAGAGCAGTTGATAAGGGTCTTATTTCACGCAACCCGCTTGCACTCGTTCAGGCACCTGAACTGAAACAAGACCCAGACGAGAATGTGCCCAGCTATGCACATATCGTCCTGTCTCTTATGAAGCGAATGAGGGAGGACAACTACCCAGACTATTGCCGCTTCTTCTTCATGCTGTTAGGTGTTCGTAAAGCTGAACGAGTAGCAATATCGCTGACGAACATTCGGGGTCTAAAAACAAAAAACCCCACGCTGGTTATTAGTCAGCAAATAGCCAGGCACGCTGACGGTTCAGGTTGGTACATAAAGCCAGCGACAAAGAACGGCAAAGACAGAATGCTTCCTTTGCCCGAGATATTTGTCGAAGCACTCAACGACTATCTAAAAGTTCGTACCGCTTGGACAAAATCTCCGAACTGGAAACCAAAGCGAGAGTTTGAGGATCTACTCTTCATTCATGAAGACGGTTCTCCGATAACTCTGAACCAGGACAACACAGACTGGCACAAGCTCCTCGACCATTACGGCTACCCGTACTTCCGTAGCCACCTTGTTCGACATGTTGCTGCAACTGTTCTTGCAGACCAGGAACCACCCGTTCCGTTCCAAGTTATTCAGAACATGCTTGGAAACGGTGTCGCTATGACGCAGTACTACGCCCGCATTTCAGCGAAGCAAATGAAGACGCCACTCACGGCATATGGCGAAACTATCGCTGACCGTGTAAAGAAAAAATAAAAACTTTTCAGAAAATTCCTGAAACTCAAAAAACCAGCCGATAAGTATTTCGAGGTCAAAATATGACTTCTAAAAATACGAATGAAAGTTGGTTCTCATGTCCATTAACTATGGCTATTACCTCCCTCTAAATGCAGCAGATATGTACAAAGAAGTTCGCTTCTTGGACATTTCTCCAAAGACTGACGGTGTTGGTGAGCTTGCTCGTCAAACCACAGACAACGAGGGAACACCCAAGTGGGTTGTCTCCACACTTGTGAAGTACAAAGACCTCCCACAACAAACAGAGACATTCACTCTCGTTGCTTCACAAGCTGACGCAGAAAAAATAAACCTCATAGCTGACCTGACACCTATTCGTCTCCTAAACCTTTTAGGTGGCAAATGGTCAAAGGCTGGTGCAGACAAGACTTCTTGGAGCTTCCAGATTTCAGGCGTTGAGGTCGCAAAGTAATGTCCATGAGTACCGCCACCCTCAAAGGAGTTGTCTGGCGTTTGTGGTGTGAGTACTTCGAGCAACAAGAAGATCTCATTCCACCGCTTGCATTCCTGAAACAGGGTGCGGGAGAAGACGGTTTTTTCGTCTCTTCCGTCTCTGACGCAGAGATAGACAAGTTTGTCGCTGCTATGAGAGCTAACCCAGAGGTTGAGTTCCTAACCAGAAAAGACTGGGCATTAGACCCGTCAGTTTGGTTTGGTTGGTGGTCTGTCTTTTTGGCGAGGCCCAAAACCCACACTCTGAAAACTCCGCGAGTAAGGAACCAGATAAACAGTTCCTCTCGTGGAAAGCGTCGGGGAGAGTAAGACCGACAAAAGAGAAAGGTACGACATGAACGGCGAGGGTCTAACCCTCGCCGTTTTTGCGTTCTGGGAGTGAGCACCTGACCGAGTGAAAGCGGTGCGGCAACGAGGAAGGTGCGAGAAGGAAGAAAAGCAACACAAGAAGTTAGTTCTGAAACCCATTCGTGATACCTGCCGATAGAGCAGGTATGACGAACAACGAAAAGGACGCCAAAGAGCAGGGGCTTGTTATATGTGGCATAAGTGCTCGTGAAGATACAGATATTGGTTTTGCCTCGCCAAAAGAGATAGACCACGCTGTCAGACATATTCCTGAAAGGACAACAGAACCTGAACTTGGTGAAGATAGGTACTCAATAACTCTTTCGCCTGGCTCTGTGAAGGTTTCGAGAAAACTTGGTTCTCCTGCTCCAAAGTCTGAAAACTAACCGAAGACTTCGATAACCAAATGGACTAAACAGTCCAGGTCAAACATGGTGGCAGTCCTGGCGAGCTTGGACTACAACCCACTTTTTGAGTTTGGTTATTCCACTCCTGCCATGCTCACGCTGACTTACCCGAAGTCATGGGAAGTCGTAGCCCCCACCGCAGCGGACACTAAACGCCATATGAGGCTGTTTCGTCAAAGGTATGAACGAATGTTTGATAGAAAACTTCGTGGTTGTTGGAAGCTGGAATGGCAAGCACGCTCTGCTCCGCACATACACATATTCTGTGTTCCTCCCGAGATCCCAGAATTTCGTATGTGGTTATCTACGACTTGGGCAGACATAGTTAACGCTCCCGACCCAGAGGAAAAGAAAAAGCACCTCAAAGCGGGTACAGGTATTGACTACGGCGAAGGCATAAGAGCTTCTGACCCCAAGAGGTTAGCTGTGTATTTCACAAAGCATGGTTCAGCAAACTTCGGAGATAAGGAATATCAGAACCAACCGCCTGACCTATGGGTGAATGACGGCTCCATAGGTCGCCTGTGGGGGTATTACGGACTTAAAGCAGCGTTAGCAACCGTAGAGGTCGATACGGCAGACGCTCTCTTCATAGCCCGCACTCTTCGACGGTGGCAAAAAGCCCAGTCAAAACCTCGAAGGGTCAAAGTCTGGCGAACAAACTCTAAAACTGGTGAAGTGAAGCCACGCTATGTAAAGCGTAAAAAGAAATACCTCAAAAAGCGTTCAGGGTTTATGTCGGTGAATGACGGCTCTGTAATGGGGGAGACATTAGCGAGAGCACTCGCCGCTCATAAAGGTGAAGAAGTTAGCGTGCGGTCAGCAGACCAAGCAGACGCTCTATCTCCGCAGACTTCTCCTCGACCCGAGCTTCCGCAACTGCCACTCGTTGTGAAAGAGCGTCTCTCTCGACTGTTAGGTCTTTGACCTGTTCAGCAAGCTCACGAATACGAAGCACAGAAGAACGCTCCTGGACTTGTTCAGAAGTGTTGCGGTTATCTACGGGAAGCTCTGGTGCGTCAGGACTTAACCAGCCCATAGTCAAGAGGGCAGATCTTGGAATACGCCATACTCTGCCCGAGCAGTCCGACCCAAGTCGGTCGAGCTCTTGCTTGTTGGGTTCGTAGCGGAACTTTGTTGCGGAATAGCCAGTCAAAGACATGGCTTCGGCTACTGAATAGTAGGGACGCTCTACTTCGTTCTTGGGCAGATATTCCATTTGTTGTTCCTCCATAAAACTATTTTTAGCATTTCTAAAACTTTTTGTCAATATAACTTGCCATATTTATTATTTTATGATATGATAATAATATAATAAAAACAAACCAGACAAAAGTTTGGCGGAAAACCTCAAATAGAGGAGAACAAAAAGTAAGGAAAACTAATGTCCAAGAAAAACCGTATTAAGAACAAAGAAGCAAACTTGCAGAAGCGTATAAACGCTGCTTCTAACCGCAACGCTGCTGCTTCCACCCCCATTTCAGCCGAAGAGGAAATGCGAGCTACTGCGGAAGCAGTTATGGCTCACAGGTCAGACCTTTCTGCCAAAGGGCCTATGCGGGTAGTTGCTAAAACCTGTGGAAATGGAGAGGGCTGTTCTCCAAGTTGTGAATACTGCGGACTTTTCACTCTCGGACTATTGACCACCCCCGAAGTTGCAGAAGAACTTTTCTCAAAGTTGGACTTGTCTGCTATTCGCAACTATGTAGCCGTCCATGAAGCCTCTGCCGAAGAGGCGACTATGGATCTCGAAAGAAGGGGTTTTCCTATGGACTACTTGGACGGTCACTATCTTGTGTTTGTAAAAATGCTGTTCGCACACGAACACGCAAGCCACCGTCTCGAAGAGTTTAAAGAGCACTTTCTCGGTGCCAACGAAGAGAAAGTTGCTGCCTAATGTTTGGGCCAGAGACTGTCGAACTATATGAAAACTCAACTGCTTATGGCGTTTGCGAAACAACTATCTCCGAAGGTTATGTAGTTGTAGGGCGGTGGAATGGAAGTGCAACAGTAAATGTCTCTCTGAAAGACGGCGAAGTATTTACTTGTTTCACGAACTACGAAATGAAATCTCTCGAAGAGTTTAAGGACGCCTTTATAGATTTTGTTCTTGGAGAAATGTCCAAGAAGCGAACTTCTAATGACTTCTGAAATAACTCCAAACATGAGAGAACCGCAACGCTGCTGAATGGTACGAGGACGAAGAACAGTTCATGACAGAGCGTGAGCATTACTTAATATGCTGTTGTCCTGCGGAAGCAAGTTCTTAACAGGATCTGCTTCCGCAGGACATGCCTTCGGCTCGTGGTCCGTGCCCTCGACTATGTTCGATATATGGAAGAAACAGGGGACTATTCGGTACATGCCGCAAGGCAGTTCGCGGAGAAATACAAGACCGCAACTTCCGAAAAAAGCCTCGCACAGTCCTTTTGGCGGGACTTCTTTCACCTGGTTTTCGGTATTGACGACCTTCTCGGCTCGGGTATCGAGTTTGAGCACCCCGTCCGTTCAGCGAGTACTGGTCAGACGAACTTTATTGACGTTTTTTGGTCTGGGGTTGTTCTTATAGAACACAAGTCCGCAGGTAAAGACCTTGACCTTGCGGAAAAGCAAGCTCGGGACTACTTGGTTTCGCTTGCCCCAGTTGCCAGACCTCCTGCGTTGGTCATTTGCGACTTCGCTCACTTCCGTATCGTCGAGGTTCTCGCGGGACAAACTATTGAGTTCCCTCTTGCCGAACTTCCTGACCACCTTCACCGTTTCGCAAGCATTTTCGGAGATAAGGCAAACGCTGCTGCTCGCCCAGAAGTATCAGCTGACGCCAAAGCAGCGGAGCTCATGTCGGAGCTCTATGTGGAGTTCGAAAAAGCTGGCTATACGGGACACCAGGTTTCGGTCTTCCTTGTTCGTGTTTTATTTCTGAACTTTGGCGACGATACGCGAATGTGGAAGCGAATAGGTCATGGCCTCTTTGCAACGGTTGTTGAGAACTCTCCCGAAAGCGGTTCGGGACTTGGTGCAACCATTCAGGAGCTCTTCCAGGTACTTGATACTCCGAAAGATACGCGTCCCAAGACGCTGTCTGCTGAACTCGAAGACTTCCCATATGTGAATGGTGGGCTATTTACAGAGCAGTTGCCTGTTTTCTCATTTACTCCTGCCATGCGACTGTCTCTCCTCAACGCCGCTTATTACGACTGGTCAAAAATAAGTCCCGCTATTTTCGGATCTATGTTCCAGACGGTAAAAAGCAAGGAAGACCGCAGGGAACTCGGAGAGCACTACACGAGTGAAGCAAACATTCTTAAAGTTATTCGTCCCCTTTTCTTGGACGACTACTTGGACAAACTTCATAAAGCGTGGGACAACGCTGCTGCTCTCAAACGCCTTCGCCTGGAACTGGGGCAGGCGAACTATCTTGACCCCGCAGCTGGTTCTGGAAACTTCCTCGTCGTTTCATATAAACGCCTTCGAGAAATAGAACTTAAAATCCTTGCTCGCCTTCACGAGCTCGAAAACACCTTCGGTCAGCTCCAACTTGACGGAAGTTTTGGCTTACAGGTCAGGCTTTCCCAGTTCCACGCTATTGAGTATGAGGAATGGTCTTCTCAAATAGCCAGAGTTGCCATGTTCTTGGCTGACCACCAAGCGAACCTTGCGTTGGAAGAAATAACAGGAGCAACTCCAAACCGCTTCCCGCTAACGGAGAGTGCGGTCATTCGTCATGGGAATGCTCTGACGACGGACTGGTCAGAAGTTTGTCCCATGAATGAGAACACTTTCATAATGGGCAACCCGCCGTTTTATGGTTCGTCGCTCCAAAATGCAGAGCAAAAGTCTGAAACCCAAGCAGTTTGGAAGGCTATTGCTGGTGCGGGCACTCTGGACTATGTCGCAAACTGGTTCTTACTTGCCGCCCAGCACTCGGCAAAGTCTGGTGCAAGAGCTGCCTTCGTTTCGACTAACTCAATAACGCAAGGAGAGCAGCCCGCAGTTATCTGGGGACAGCTGTACCCGCTTGGTGTAGGTATTGACTTCGCTCATAGAACTTTCGCTTGGGACAACGACGCCAGCGGCAAAGCAGCAGTCCATGTCGTCATAGTCGGGCTGTCTGCGAAGCCAAAACCGAACAAGCGTCCTTTGTGGGTTTATAAGTCCGTAAAAGACACTCCTGAACTACTTAACGCCAGCAATATCAACGGCTATTTATTGGACGCTCCTAACATTTTGGTCAGCTCCCGCACAAACCCGCTTCGCCCTGAAACTCAAAAAATGGAGAAGGGCAACATTCCCACAGACGGTGGCTATCTCTCAAACATTTCCGCAGAGGAAGCGTTTGAGATCCGAAACACCGACCCTGTTGCCGCAAAGTATCTTCGCAGGCTTATTGGTGCTCGCGAGTTAATCCACAACGAGGAACGATACTGTTTGTGGCTTTTAGGTGCTGACCCGCAAGACTTAAGAACTTCTACGACTTTGGCTTCACGAATAAAAGAGGTTCGTCTTCTTCGTGAAGCCTCTCCAAAGAAAATGACGCAGAAGGACGCCAACCGTCCAGCGGAGTTCCAGGAAATCCGTCAGCCCAAAACTGACTACATAGTCGTACCGCTTCACTCTTCGGAGGACAGGGAGTATGTCCCTATCGGCAGAATGAGCCCAGAAGTTATTGTCAATAATGCTGTGGCTATTGTTGCTGACGGCAGTCTGACAACTTTCGGGCTGCTCATGTCCAAACCCTTTAACGTTTGGAATAAAGCAGTTTCGGGAAGGCTCGAAAGTCGAGTTCGTATTAGCAACACCATTACTTATAACAACTTCCCTTTCCCAGAAATAACCGAAGCTAACCGTGAAAAAGTCGTGCAGGCTGCCCAAGCTGTACTCGACGCAAGAGCGAAGTACCCCTCGAACTCTCTCGCTGACCTTTACAACCGCGACGGTATGCCTGGCGAACTTCGCCAAGCACACAACAAACTCGACGCGGCTGTTCTGACTGTTTTAGGTCTAAAAGCTGACGCAAGTGAAGAGCGTATTCTTGCCAGGCTCTTTGAGCTCTATGACGAGCTCACTCGGGGTCTGCTTGACGCTCAACCAGTCAAGAAGACCCGCAAGAAGCCCGAGATATTGGCGTAATAAATAGGCGTAATATGACAAACTCAACCCTACTTCCTTTGTTTTAGGCGGTATCAGGGTAAGAGTTGGATTTAGATAGGCTCCACAACAAGAAACACCCGCCAGAAATGGCGGGTGTTTTGTTTTCAAGCCTTACAAGTCTTCGATTTTTGCGCTGATGACTAGTTTGTCAATGTATGCATCAAGCAATGTTGAACTTTGAACCATCTTCTCCTTCGAGGTGATGTCCCCTTGACCGCCAGCAGCGCCGGTCATCCACAGGGTTGGACCAACAAGAGCCCATTGAAGCCGGGCTGCAGTGGGCATTATGTCTTTGAGTTCTCCCTCAAGAAGCGCAACTGGAAGGTCAGAAATCTCCAGAGTGAAGGGGCTCATGTTGCCAGTTCGAAAATCCCTGATCAAAACCGCGGATACAGCGACGCCATAGGCAACGGCATCGGCAAGACGCTCTGGGAATTTTTCAGCAAGGATACGTTCAACGTTTTCTGAAACGTGGGGAAGGTGTGCAAGCCCAATGACGGAGCCATACGTTACTGCACGTTGAACCTGTGCCTTGATTACTGCTCGAAATCGCTCTTCAGGGTCGCTGTATTCCTGGCTGAGTGCTTGTCGAATACAGTCAATCCAGATGTCGTGTGCCTTGACGAATACTTCAGCAAGCAATCCGTCGAAAGAGCCAAAGTGGTAGGTAACCAGCGAATAGTCAACGCCCAGAAGATCACACAAAGATCGCGCGTTGACGTCAAGAATTCCTCTACGAGAAATTTCAGACATCGCAAGGGCTACTAGCTTTCCCCGATTGTCTGAGTTTTCATCCAGCCCATATAGTGCCCAAAACTGCGCATCGAGGGGCGCAGAGGCTGTAGCTGAATTCTTTTTTGTTCTACTCATAAAATCACTTCCCCCGCATTTAGATTACTTGGGTTTTGAAGTAATAAACGCCTGAAATTATGCGGAAAAAGACTCTATTCCATAGAATAGAGTCGCTCATTTTGGTTTGCTGTATCCCCCTTGTTTTTCAACGCTTTTGAGCTACGCAAATTGCGTCAACAGGAGTAGATAAAAATGAAAGTGCGGAAAATCAAACGCACATCAGCGATGACAAAGAAGCTATATTCACTCATAGCAGTGGTTGCACTGATTATCAGTACCTTCGCACTTGAGGTGACCCCAAGCCCAGCTTCAGCTGCTGATTATGAAGCATCTCTTAACACAGCTACCCCACTGACTGGATATAGTGTCAGCTCGTCAATCACGGGAAATGTTCGGGTTCTCATTAGAAGCAGCAATTCATCAGGCAGTCTCTCTGTTACTAGCTATGCAGGCCTTGTGGGAATCAGAAACACAATCAACTACACAACGACCTCAGGTAATCAAACTTTAGGAACTGCAGCACAAATGATTGGCCTTGTTGGAACAGCGTCAAACATTAACACTGCCTTATCAACATTGCAATACATTTCCCCAACACCAGGGACCGACACTATTACAATGTGGGTCTCTAACGGTTCTGAGTACATTCCAATCGTCAACGGAAACAATGTTGAATTTCACTACTATTCGGCACAGACAAATGCCCTATCAGTCCCTGCTGCAAGGACAGCTGCTGCTGCAGTAGGGCAGATTGACGGTCAGCCCGCAACCACCTTTTTGGCGACGTTGAGATATTCCTTCGAGGACCTTTACGGAATGCAATTAGTGGCAGCACAAAACCTTCAAACTTGGATTAGCGCAGAGGATGTTGTTGAAGGTGTTTGGAAATGGGTTGGACCAGATGCTGATGGTGTCCAATTTTGGAGCGGGGATTCAAATGGCGCAGCTGTAAATGGCGAATATTGGAACTGGCAACGAACGGCACCCAATACAGGGCTTATTAAGCCCGCGACTTCCACCATACGAAACTGCGCGATGCTTCTTGGGAACAACACTTGGGGACTGGTCCGGAGGGCTGATGGTGGCGGATGGTATGGATGGCACGATGGCCAGTGCCCTACTGGTAATTCATGGCTATTAGAAGCAATGACCTTTGATAAACCTGCGGGGCAAAATACAAATGTTTCGGCTGCTCTGTATTCAATGACTCCCTTAGTGAAAACGGTTGTCGTTGCTACCCCACCCGATCAGCCAAACGCACTCAATGCAATTGCAAATTCAAGTGGTGACGTTGAACTCTCGTGGAGTGCACCAATAAACACAGGCTCAGATCCGCTAACCGATTACAAAGTTCAGTACTCGCAGTCATCCACTTTTGCTTCAGGTATTACTACCTGGAGCCACACTGCATCCACACAGACTTCGGCGACGATTACAGGACTAACAGCAGGAACAACTTATTACTTCCGCGTAGCTGCAGTGTCGACAATGACCGGTGCCTACAGTTCATCAAGTACCCTTACGCTTCCTCGTCTCCCGAGTGCACCTCAGTCACTAACCGTTACGCCCACTGACCAGACCATTGATCTTTCTTGGACTGCTCCTAGCGACAACGGTGGCTCAACAATTACCGGCTACAAGGTCGAGTACAAAGCATCCTCTTCAGGAACGTGGATCACCGCTAGTTCTAATGTTGTTGGAACGAGTTATCAGCTCACCTCGCTGACGAATGGAACAAACTACGACGTACGAGTCAGTGCGACAAATGGTTTCTGGGGAGCTCTCGCAACATCGAACGCCAACATGCCCTTCGGTGCAGTTTCGAATACCTCTGTTCCAACAGTTGGTGGCGCAAATGCTGCAGGTGAAATTCTCACTGGATCTGATGGAAGCTGGGATACAAACGGTTCTGCAGTTACAAGTACTACCTACCAATGGCAGTCTCGCTCGAATCCTTCGGACTCTTGGTCAAACATTTCTGGCGCGAACAGCTCAACTTATGTTCTAACCAGCAATGACGTAGGAAAGTACCTCAGACTTCAGGTATCCAAGACGAACGGTGCAAACAGCAACGCTTATATAACTGCATCTAGTTCCACAACCTCTGTAATTCAGACTGGTCTTGCATCAACACCAGGCAGCCTGAGTGCTGTTTATGGAAACCAATCAGCACAGGTGTCGTGGACTATCCCAGCAAGCAATGGTGGAACTATTTCCGGATTCCGAGTTGAGTACTCGACTGATGGAGATAACTGGACTTTGAGCCAACTTGTTTCTGCATCTGCAACTTCTCACACCATTACTGGCCTTACCAACGGAACAAGCTACTTTGTTCGCGTGACTGGTGTCACTGCTGCAGGTAATGGTGCATATGCCATCTCTGGCGATGCAGTTATTCCTGCGACTACTCCAACTAACACCTCAGTACCTACGGTGAGTGGCCAAAGCTCTTATGGTTCTGTGCTTTCAGCAAGTGCGGGCTCTTGGAACGCCAACGGTCGAGCTTTGGGTGCCGCGAACTACCAGTGGCAGTACTCAACAGATTCCGGATCAACCTGGAACGATTTGGTTGGTGAAACTAGTGATCAGCTCACTATCAACGGCAACATCGGTGCACTTCTTCGTATAAAGGTAACTCGTTCAAACGCAGTCGGCGCAACGATTGGCTATTCAACTGCCACAACAGCTGTTACTGCATCGCCAGCCACAGGCCCACAGAGCGTTTCTGTAGTTCCTGGCGATCAAGGACTCACCGTAACTTGGTCAGCCCCCTCCAACACCGGTGGTGTTTCACTTACTGACTACCAAATCCAATATTCAACTGATGCTGTCACGTGGAACACGGTTTCAAGAACCGCATCGCTCACGACCAGCCAGCAGATCTCAAGCTTGACTAATGGAACAAGCTACTACGTACGAGTTCGTGCGTTGAATGGATTGAATGGTGCTTGGGCATTCTCAGGAACAACACAAGCTCCTCGCGGGTTGCCCATCGTTGTGACCGCTCCAACAATTTCAGGCACCAGTTCGTATCAGCAATTGCTCACCACAAACATCGGGACATGGAACAGTAACGGCGCATCCATCACGAACACCACGTACCAGTGGCAGAGCTCCGTAGATGGAAACACATGGGTGGACATTGCTGGTGCTACGACAAACGAGTACCGAGTCACCACCGCAATTGGCAACCGCATCCGTTTGAAAGTTACCCAGACTAACGCTGTGGGTTCTACCGAATCAATCACAAGTGCAACTAACGCTGTTGCTGCTGTGAACGCAGCAGCACCGGCAGTTGTACTGCGCGATACAGGTGACTCACAATTCACCGTTCGTTGGTCTGCACCATCTCACAATGGTGGGGTGGCTCTCACGGGTTACACAGTTGATTATTCAACCGATCAGACAACATGGACCAGCGTTAATGCTGCAAGTTCTGCAACTGAAGCTCTTGTAACCGGTGCCACAAACGGTCAGACCTACTATGTACGTGTTCGCGCAGAAACCGATCGTCATGGTGAATGGTCAACTGTTCTTGGCCCGATTAGGCCGGCAGCTCCGGTGGTTCCCGTAGTCTCAACTGGACCTGTTCGAACCATTACGAGCAGTCCAGTAGTCACAGTGAGGCAAGTTCCAGCAAACCCTCTTGCTATTACGGACTGGTCAATCCTTCAGAACGTCATGCCAGTTCCGGTTGCCGCAGGATCAATCGCAAATACACCTGCTCAAGTGACGGCAGACGGGCGGATCGAACTACAGCCATCGACCTCAATTATTTTGGTCAATGGCCAGGCGGCCCCCGACGCTGTTCTCACAGAGCAGGGCTCAACTGCAGTTGCCCAAAACGGTTCAACTCAATTCAACCTAGTTTTTGCATCAAATGCAGGCTTGGCTCAGCTCGGTGACGTGATCAACTTCTCTGGCGCTGGCTTCACGCCTGGCAGCCCGATTGTTGTCTGGATTCAATCCACTCCAACAAAGCTCAAGGAAGAAGTCACAGATTCGTCCGGAAGTAAATCGACTCAGTTCAAGATTCCTTCCAGCTTGACTCCAGGACAACACACTCTTCAGATCAACGGTGTTGATGCTGAAGGAAACGTTGTGAGCTTTGCATATGGAATCACGGTAGAGGACCCGACCAAATTAGCGGCAGATAGTCCAGGTAACAGTAGTACTCAAATGAGCTCTTCTGTGTTGCTCATTAGCTTTTCGCTGCTGGGACTGCTCGCGTTGCTCGTGGCGATTTTGTGGCTAAGACGAGCTCGACGAAGTCAATAATTGAAACTCCCGCCAGGAATGGCGGGTGTTTTCTTCTTTTCCAACTCTTGTCGCTATTTGATTAATGTGCAAGATTGTAGTCGGGGGCATATTGAAATGATTACGGAATATCGCTCTATTGAGCAGGATAGAAATTTCTGGAGAGGGCTCTCCGAAATTTTTATGGCTTTTGGAAAATTTCTTGCACGCTACAAAGGCCAATTTGGTTTGCTTCTTTTGTTCTTGTCATTGTCATTCTTTATGCCCATATTCATGGGGGTATTTTTCGTGGCGATCGGGGCCCTAGTTTCAAGAGCATTATTTGACCAGGGAAGAACGGAACTGAGCCTTAAGAAGTTAATGTTTATTGGGGGAAGCCTCGTTGTTTTAGCTTTCACAATTTGGGCGCTCATATATTTCACACCCTCCCTCAACACCGACTGGGAAACTGATGGGCCATATGACGGCCTGATCATTGCGATGATGGGGATTGCGTTTATTGCAGTTCTTTTGTTTTTGCCATTGGTTGGGTACTTGGCAGATCGCTATTTCCGAACGAAATCTACAAAGAATTAGCTACTTCTTGGGCCGCAATGACCTGTAGTCCCAGATGATCTCTGTGCAAAGCCTGAGATAACGACGAAGGTCATCGA
Source organism: Aurantimicrobium sp. (assembly GCF_036667855.1). NCBI lineage: Bacteria > Bacillati > Actinomycetota > Actinomycetes > Micrococcales > Microbacteriaceae > Aurantimicrobium > Aurantimicrobium sp. Next base: position 23,235 of record NZ_JAVWTF010000003.1, read on the forward strand.
TATCAACGTCAATGATTTCGTTGTAGGTAATACCGGCAGCACGGTGCTTTCCCATCCCTAGTAGCCCAGGTTCCCCGAAGTCTTTACCGCTCCAGAACAACACCTTCACACCGTCTTTGTGATCCTGATATCCCACGACAGGAATGTCATCTAAGAACCAGACAGGTGCACCATGCCACACCTTGTATTCGGCGGTCGGTAGAGCCTGGAGAAACTCTTGGAACAGGAACTCAATCATGGACCTGTTGGGTCCTTGAACGTTGAAGTTGTAATCCAGAACGCTGTTCATAGCTTCAGACTACGCTTGTCATCAATGATTAACATGAGCCCACGAATAGCAAAGATTCTTCACTTGTCACTCCTTGCGGTTGCAGGAGTATTGATTGCGATACAGATTTTCCAGATTGTCTCGGGCTCCAAAGTGGATCAGGTGATTGCCTGGGCGGCAATTATCTTGATTCTTCTCGATCTCTTTATTTCGCGGATGAATTCCACAAAGTCCAAACAATCTGAGGACTAATGTCTTCTCGTTCGATGCGTGACAAGAATGGAAATCTTCGTCGCAAACTGGTGGAGATGCCCGCAGATGTGAAACTCGCTCTCGAGCAAACGGGGCTGAGGGCAGACTATGACCACAGACCTGCCTATCAACGTAATGATTACTTAGCGTGGATTACTCGTGCGGTACGAACAGAGATCAGACTTAAGCGTTTGAATCAGATGTTGGATGAGCTTAAGAAGGGTGGTGTCTATATGCGAATGGACCACCCAGCTTCCAAAAAATAGTTACGATTCGCTATATTTTGTATATGGCCATAACAAGTGCGGAAATACTCAAGGCCGCACGCCGCACAGCTCATCTGACTCAGAGTGAACTAGCTGTGCGAGCTCATATAACTCAAAGCGTAATCAGCGCCTACGAATCTGGCCGTAGAGAACCTGCTCTCAGCACTTTAATGAAATTGGTTGAAGCTGCTGGCTGCGATATGAATATTGGTCTAGAACTCCGAGTTGTCCCCATTCCAGATTTCTTAGGACTTCTCCACCGCAACAAGAACAAGATCATGAATCTGTGCAGAAATGCGGGAGTATCCAACATGAGAATTTTTGGAAGTGTAGCCCGAGGTACTGCAACAAAAGACAGTGATATCGACTTGGTTGTTGACATATCTTCCGACATGGGCTTATTGGGGCTGATGAAACTTGAGGGTGATATTCAAGAACTTCTTGGGGTGAAGGTTGATTTGATTCCTTCAGAGGGACTCAAGTCTCACATGAAGCAGGAAGTTCTGAACGAGGCAATCCCTTTTGGTTAGGGATGCTTTTGCCCGTTATCTAGATATTCAGCAGGCTTGTGCGGTTATCCAACAATATGCAAACGAGCCACATATCGATAAGGGCCTGCGTTTTGATGCAATCAGAATGCGCCTTGTGGAAATAGGGGAAGCAGCAAAGGGTCTGGATATGGAACAAAGACTGTCTGCACCTGAAATCCCGTGGCAATTGATCACAGGGATGAGGGATCATTTAGCACACCGATACTGGGACACGGCAGAGCCGATTGTCATGAACGCGGCATTGAATGAAATCCCGTTATTGCTCGAGGCTGTTACTCAACTCATTGAGAAACACGAAGCCGACCCAAGGCAAGAATAGGAATTAGTACCAGTAGTCCTTGCGCAGGCGCGAGTAAAGGCCAAGAAACTTGGTCTCGAACTTGTTCCACAGCTTCTGCTTAGAGTTCAACGGATACTCAAAGGCGGGCATGTAGGTGTCGACGTTTGAGTTGAAGCCGGTCTTGAAGTGCCAGAGGCCTTCCATAGCGCCTGCAGTGATGTTCTCAGGATCTGGAACGTTACCCAGGTCATAGGCTTCAAAGCCTTCGGCTTTGAGATCGCGCATGATGGTCCACTGCATGAGGTGAGGTGCTGGCAGGCGCTTCTGGGTGCGAATAGAGCCGCCGTCTTTGTACCAGGCCTTTTTGCCGAAGGTGAAGACGACAGCTGCGGCAATGAGGGTGCCCTCATGGTGAGCCATGTAGAGACGAGCCTGTCCTGCTTCGTCGAAGGTGCCCCATGCTTTGCGGAGGTAATCCTCGGAACGGAAGAAGGCCCCAGAGCGATCTTTGGTGCCACCGACCAGTTCGAGGAGTTGACCAATGTTCTTTTCCTCGAAGGGAACACGGTTGACCTCAATGTCTGCCTTCATGGCAAAGCGAAGGTGGTTGCGCGCCTTGGGGCCAAAGTTCGCAAACATGGTTTCTTCATCAGGGGTGAGATCCACAGTGACTGACCACTGATACTGAGAAGGGTAGGCCTCGACCCAGCCATTGCTCTTATACGCAGCAATGAGTTCAGGGTCGCTCTGCTGATAGGTCTCGATCTTGTATGCGAGGTTCTTACCCCCACGCAACTTCTTGGCGTGCTCGGTGAGAACCTTCACCTTGTCTGGCGTAATGCCGGAGACGCGGGGGGCGTGGATCAAGTTGCCCAAGCCAAAGGCGGGACGAGTGAACTCTTGAACGGCAAGAACTTCCTCACCGGCGGCGTTGGTCAAGTGCTGACCGGAGGGTTCCCAACCGGAACCCGTCTTGAACTGTGCCCAAGCCAGAGACTGCATGAAGTGAGGGTGGTGTTGCGTGCGCAACACAGCGTCATTCCATGATTCTGGGGACTGTGAGCCGGTCATTGCTCAAGTATCTCGCAGGTCAGTCTGTGCGCTGGGGTGACTCCCCGGCATCGAGACCATCAAGGAAGCGGTTACCGCCAGCGCAGATTGCCAGCGCAGTTTCGATGAGGGTTTCGAGGTCTTCGGATTCGAGCATGGTGTGCTGTTCCTGAGGAGGAACAGGGAGCATGGCCGCCAATTGCCAGATAGCAGCAACGGGCTCTTCAGAAACTTCCGTATCTGGCTCCCACATCATCTCGCCATAAGCACTGGCTCGGGTGAGGAGTCCACGAACTTCTAATTCAAGAGACATTTTTTGAGAATCAAACTTCTCATCCCAAACCAGATCTGGCAGGTAAGCCACCTCGGCACGAGGATAGGGGTCAGCTTCCAGCCACTTGGTAATGACAAATCTCTTGGTGCCCGTGGCGGTGATGCCCAGGTGTTCATCGGTCATGCCAAAGTCTTCGACTTTAGCCACGGTGCCAATGGTGAGGCGTTCAGGTTGTTCACCGGCAGCTACGCGTTGCGGATAGAGGGGAACACCAAAGATGGGGTTCTCAGATCCCACAAGGTCACCCATGAGCTTGAGATAGCGAGGTTCAAATACGCGCAACGCCAAAGGCATGTAGGGCATCAACACTGACCCCACAGGAAATTGGGGCAGGACTAAAGCCATGAGGGCTTATTCGTCTTCAGAGACCCAGAGTTCGTCGTCGGCGCGGAAGGTCTGCCAGACAACGTAACCAATACCCAGAAGTGCTGCGATACCAATACCAGCAGCAATGTACTTACCCGCGCTCGACGAAGCAGCAGGGGCAACAACTTTCTTGCCCGCAGTGAGCTTGGCAACCTGCTTGGTCACTTCCTTCACACGCTTGTCGCGAGCGGCGTCAATGACAGACAGAGTTGAGCCAATAACGGAGGCAACGGTGGGGAGCACTTCATCGACGAGCTTGTCGCGAGTGGTCTGTGCAGCTACGCGAGTTCCTCTGGCCACGCGAGGGAAAACCTCTTCGCTGGTGACCCGGCCGAGTTCACGGCTTGCTTCACGCACTACCGAGCCAGCGTGCGCGAGAACGCGTTGCTGTTCGTGCAGGAGTTCTTCTGCGTGTGCCTTGAGTGCTTCTGCTTCAGTCATCTTTTTGCGAGCCATAGTTACATCTTGCCACTGTTGGCTGTGAATGCCACTAGAGCTGTTCCCCGGTGAGCGAACGATGAGCATTTTGTGAGGCGCCGTGTGAAAAGATTGAGCCATGTCTATTCACACTGCAGTTGCCACGATGAACACCACTCTTGGCCCCATCAAGATCAACCTCTACGGAAACCACGCTCCTAAGACCGTGAAGAACTTCGTAGGTCTCGCCACTGGAGATATCGAGTGGACTGACCCCAAGACCGGTGCCAAGCGCAACGACCCTCTCTACAACGGCGTTGTCTTCCACCGCATCATCCCCGACTTCATGATCCAGGGTGGCGACCCACTCGGTACCGGTACCGGTGGCCCCGGCTACCAGTTCGATGACGAGATTCACCCCGAGCTCAACTTCACCCAGCCCTACATCCTCGCGATGGCTAACGCTGGAACCTATGGCGGTAAGGGAACCAACGGTTCTCAGTTCTTCATCACCACTGCTCCCACGACCTGGTTGCAGGGCAAGCACACCATCTTCGGTGCTGTGGAAGATGAAGCCAGCCGTGCCATTGTTGACCAGCTGGGCAATGTTTCGACCGATGGTCGCGACCGCCCCCTGGATGACGTCGTGATCGAGTCGATCACCATCGAGCAGGTCTAACTCTTCGTGAGTAACGAAACAGGCTTTGGGGCTACCGCTGAGGAAGCCCCTTCCTGTTACCGCCACCCGGATGCACCGACCTTTATTCGGTGCCAGCGCTGCGAACGCCCGGTGTGTGTGCAGTGCCAGATTCCGGCACCAGTTGGCGTGATCTGCCCTGAGTGTTTAGGCCAAGCACAAGCGCGTGCACCCCGCGTGGGGCGTGAGGCATTGGGTGGCCGCAGTAACCAAACGCCAGTCGTGACCTATTCGCTGATTGCCATCACAGCGTTGTTCTATCTGATTCAGTGGATTCCTGGTTTAGGAGCAACAAATTACTTGGCCTATTCGCCGCTGTATAGCTATGGCGAATACGCAGCCGTCGGGGCTCCCTATGAGCCCTGGCGCATGATTACCTCTGTTTTTACGCACTCAACAGGCTTTGTTTTCCACATCTTGCTGAATATGTATACGTTGTGGATTTTCGGGCAAATGCTCGAGCGTTTGCTCGGCAGGGCACGTTTCCTCACCCTCTACTTAGCTTCTGGACTTGCTGGTTCCTTGGGAGTGATGTTCTGGGCGCCTCACGACACCTTTGTTGTTGGTGCATCAGGAGCGATCTTTGGTTTGATGGGCGCCTTCTTAGTGATCCAACGTAAGCTCGGCGGCGAAACTACCCAGTTATTAGTGCTGGTGGGCATCAACTTAGTCATTGGCTTTTTGCCGGGCATGAGTATCTCCTGGCAAGCGCACTTGGGTGGTTTGCTGGGCGGAGCCCTGCTGGGCTTTATCTTCGTCCAGACTCGGAAATACACCCAAAAGAGACTTCAACTGGCTTTAGTCAGCGTGACAGTGCTCGTTTTTGTGGCATTAGCTCTCTCTCATGCCCCCATGTTTGTGCAGGGTTAACAACAAAAGTTATCCACATGGTTGTCCACATGGGGAGAATTACACGAGTGTAATTAGAGTTAGCGCCACCGTGTGGTCATCAGGAAGCCGATGAAGGCAATGCCGAATCCGACCAGGATGTTCCAGGAACCGAGGGCCAGGATGGGCAATGTTCCCTGGCTGATGTAAAACACAATGATCCAGACCAAGCCGATCAGCATGAAGCCGAACATAACGGGCTTGAACCATACGGGGTTCGGTGCGTCTGCGCCGCTCGCCTCGGGGTTACGAGGAGCCTTTGTGCGCTTCTTCTTTTCTGCAGCCATAGTGCTCAAAAGTCTACCCTTTCTTCAGCTGCTCCACAGGATGGGTCAGTTCTGACGGGTAAAGTTGATACGTGTTCAAGCCAGCAACTCTCTCCCGCGTCATGGGCATTGTTGGCGAACTCCTCATCACCTTCGGTGCCATAGTTCTGTTGTTTTTGGCATGGCAGTTGTGGATCAACAATGCAGTTGTTGCAGATCAACAACACAAGGCTTCTCAAGAACTCACTCAAGAGTGGTCTACGGATAAAGATAAAACGGCCTCAGCACCCGCCAATGAAGACTTTGGCCCGGCACCTGCCTTTGCTGGCGTGGGTGAAGGCGCCAAGTTCGCCACTATCTATATCCCTCGCTTGGGTTCGGATTCCACACGCGTTGTGAAAAACGGAATCGACCTCCCAACCATTTTGAATAACGGATATTACGGTCATTACCCCGACACTCAATGGCCAGGTCAGCCAGGCAACTTTGCGGTGGCGGTTCACCGCACCAACTGGGGAAGTCCGTTTGGTGACGCACCCAAACTTCAAGTCGGCGACAAGATTTACGTTGAAACCGCTGATGGCTATTACACCTATGCGTTCCGCAACTATGAGTTTGTTCTTCCTTCTGCGGTGGATGTTCTGCTTCCCGTTCCTGGAACGAATGAATCTCCAGGTGATCAAAGCATTTTGACTATCACCACCTGCAACCCCCTCTTGGGTGCTGCAGAACGCATGATTGTCTACAGCGTTTTGGAATCGTGGCGACCACATTCTGCTGGTCCTCCAGCAGAAATGGCGAAGACGCAGAAGGTGGAGTCCTGATGTATGCAGCGTTATGGCGAGTATTGCCCGGCAGCCTCTGGATCAAGATTGCGATCTTGACGGCGACTGCCGCAGTAGTGATCACCGTGTTGATGATGTTTGTGTTCCCAGCTGTGGATACGGCAATTACCGTGCGAGAGGTTACGGTTAACCAATGACCAGGATCTTGGTAATCGATAACTACGACAGCTTTGTGTATACCCTCAACGGGTATTTGCAGGAGCTCGGTGCCGAAACCGTTGTTGTGCGCAATGACCAAATTCCTCTAGCCAAGCTAGATGCCACTCTGGCAGAGTATGACGGGGTACTGGTTTCACCAGGCCCCGGTAAGCCCTCAGATGCTGGTGTTTCTATTGCTGCCGTGCACTCCGCACGTAAGCAAGGTATTCCGCTGCTGGGTGTGTGCCTCGGCCACCAGGCCATTGGTGAAGCTTTTGGTGCAACGGTGACCAATGCCGAAGAGCTTATGCACGGGAAGACGTCACTGATCACGCACAACGACAGCACGCTGTACACCGCCGTGCCCCAACCCTTCACGGCAACCCGTTACCACTCGCTTGCCGTGGTGAATGAGACAGTTCCTGCTGAACTGGTCGTCACCAGCTCAACGGCGGGGGGAGTCATCATGGGACTTCAGCACACCGAAGCACCGATTTATGGCGTTCAGTTCCACCCGGAGTCAGTCTTGACCGAAGGCGGCTACACCATGCTCGGCAACTGGTTGGAAGTGTGTGGACTTGAGGGCGCAGCGAAACTGGCTCTGACGAAGAGCCCACTCATCCGCTAGGAACTAACCTGCGCAGTAGGCAATGGTGACAGGGGTTCCCTGTGACACCACACCGGGAGCAGGAGACTGTGAGCGCACCGTGGGCTGTTCAGCCTTAGCGCAGGTCGTATCTGCCTGAACCGTGGGAGTAATCGACAGAGTGCTCAGGAGGTTATTGGCGTCGGTGACCGTCTTGCCCTTGAGGTCTGGAATCTCGATCTTTCCATCTGAGACCAGAACGTTCACCTTGCTACCTTGAATGAGTTTCGTACCCAACGTTGGTGTGGTGCTGATAACCAAGCCAGCCGCATACGAAGGAGAGTGACTTTCAGTAGTTGTGCCAAGAACTAAACCAACTGCTTCCAGTTGAACCTTGGCATCAGCCACCGTCATATCTGCAACCTGGGGAACTTCCACCATGGTCTTGCCCGCAGAGACATAAACAGTAATGGGTGTTCCGGGGTCGATCACAGCACCCTTTTCAGGCTCGGTGCGAATGACCTTGCCTTTTTTGACCAGTGCAGAGTTCTCAACCACGATGCTCGTAATGAGATCTAGATCTTGAAGTTCTTTGACGGCATCCTTCTCGGCAACGTTCTTGAGCGTGGGAACGGTCACGGTTGAGGAGGGGAAAATATTGGTCGGCTGCAAAGTTGCAACCCAGAGACCCATACCGGCGATAGCGCCAAAGACCAAAGCAATAACGGCAACGGCAGTAATGACTCGCTTGCGTTCAGGACGGAATTGCTCAGGCTGAATCAGCGTGGGGGCAGTTTGGGGGTCATCACCAAAGAGGAAAAGGAAATCGTCAGGGAGTTCTGAAATTGAGTCAGATTTTTCAGCAGCTGGTTCTGAAATGGGTGAACCCAATAAAGAATCAACGTCATTCTCGACGACCGGCTGTGCTTTCACGGCCTTAGGCGCAGTTGCCTTTGCTGCTTCTGCTAAACGCAACTCTCGCCCAAATTCAGCAGTTGTCTGAAAGCGGTCAACTTTGTCCTTGGCCAATGCCGTGAATACGACCTGGTCAAGCGCAAGCGAAACCTTGGGGTTGATGGAGCTAGGTGCTGGGGGGTGAGCATGAATGTGTTGGTGGGCAACCGCAACAGCAGTGTCACCGGTGAAAGGAATCTTGCCGGTCAACATTTCAAACAGCACGATGCCAATGGCGTAGATGTCTGTGCGAATATCGACCTTCTGACCCTGAGCTTGTTCAGGAGAGAAGTAGGCCGCTGTGCCCAAGATGGATGTTGTAGTGGCGATGTCATCAAAGGTTTCTGCCACAGCACGGGCAATACCGAAGTCGAGAACCTTCACCTTGCCAGCACGCGTGAGCATGATGTTGTCCGGCTTGATATCGCGGTGAACGATTCCTTTGTTGTGGGCAAATTCAACAGCAGAAAGCAATTCCTTTGTCACACGAATTGCCTCAGGAACCTTGAGGGGTCCTCGGGCAACGAGTTTGGAGAGCTCCAGGCCATCCACGTATTCCATGACGAGGAACGCATAGGTGTGCTTGACGCCATTCTCATCTGTCTCAGTGGTCTCACCGGCGTCTAACACCTGGACGATGTTGGGGTGATCCATTGAGGAAGCAGACTTAGCTTCCTGCTTGAAGCGCTGGCTGAACTTCTTGTTTGCAGCAAGTTCCTCATTGAGAACCTTAATGGCAACTTTGCGTCCAAGGACAGAATCATGCGCCACATAGACATCTGCCATCCCACCGCTGCCTATGAGCTTGGTGAGTTGGTAGCGCCCAGAAATGACCTTGTTACTCAGTGGCACTGATTCCCCTTGATAAGACTATGTGTCTAATCTAGCCCAGCGCCGAGACGGTGAAGGTTGTCAGAGGAGAGCTGTTTGAGATAGCAAGCCCAGCACACGTCACCTGGTATGCAATGGTGTGGTTACCCAAAGCTGATGGTGCTGTGAACGGAGCAGTTGCGTTTGGAACCGAAGAGACGGGGGAACCGTCAACCAGAACGGTGTAGCTTTCCAAGCTGTGACCAGATGGGCAGGAGGTGTATCCAGCCCAGGTCGCGATGAGAGCCTGACCAGGAGTCGCGTTGTCATCGTTGAGGCTCGGTGCAGCTGTAGGAGCTGGCGCAACAGGAAGATCACCGTAGTAGGTCACGTTAATCGTGGTGCCGTTTGGAACCTGGGGACCGGTTGGGTTGACGTCATAGACGATACCCACCTTGTCAGCACTTGGTGCCGCAGTTCCCTTGACGGCATTGACATTCATGTTGAGCTTTTCCAGCGCAGCGGTGGCGTCTGCCAGAGACTTGCCCACATAGTCAGCCTTGTTGATAGCTGCTGCGGTGGGAGTTGCAGAACCCGTGGGGGTGGCTGTGGGCGTCTTGGACTTAGTCGGGCTAGCCGACTGTGTGGTGTCGGTGGGCTTTGGCTCGGGTGAGTTACCACCAGATGTCAGTGCCACAACAGCACCAATCAAGACCAGAACGAGAACACCGATCAGAGCAATGAGCGGCCACGTCCAGGGACTGCGCTTCTTCTTTTCAGTGGACTGAACGGGCTCTGGTGCATCGGGGATGTTCAAAACGGTTGTCGCTCCGGTTTCAGCAGTACGTGGCATCACCACGGTTGCGTCCAATGGGGTGGTTGTGGTGCCAAGAACACCAGGAACTGCAGCAGCAGCACCTTGCAGGTCTCCGCGGCGTAGGGCCTGAGCTGCACGAGCAAGGTTCGCTGAAGATGCGGGACGATCTGCGGGCTTCTTTGCAATGCAGGAGTAGACCAGGTTGCGCACGGGCTCAGCTATGGTGTCTGGAAGTGGTGGAGGCTCTTCATTGATTTGAGCCATCGCAATGGCAACCTGTGATTCACCAGTGAAGGGGCGCTTACCTGCGAGGCATTCGTAGGCGACGATACCGAGCGAGTAAATGTCAGTTGACGGTGAAGCGGGGTGGCCAGAGGCCTGTTCAGGCGAGAGGTACTGAACAGTACCCATGACCTGGCCGGTTGCGGTCAGGGGAACCTGATCTGCAATACGGGCAATACCGAAGTCGGTGATTTTGACGCGGCCTTCAGGGGTAATGAGCATGTTGCCGGGCTTGATGTCGCGGTGGACGAGGCCAGCGCTGTGCGCGGCTTGCAGTGCGGCAGAAGTCTGGGCAATGATGTCCAAGACCTTGTCAATGGACAGAGTTTTCTCACGCTCAATGACTGCGGAGAGAGGTTCGCCGGGAACGAGTTCCATGACGAGGTAGGCAGAGCCTTCTTCCTCGCCGTAGTCGTAGACATTTGCAATACCTTCGTGGTTCACCAAGGCAGCGTGACGAGCTTCGGCGCGGAAGCGCTCGAGGAAGCCGGGGTCACCCAGGTACTCGTCCTTCAAGATCTTGATCGCGACGAGGCGACCAATGACAAGGTCAGTTGCTTGCCATACCTCGCCCATGCCACCTATGGCAATGCGCGACTGGAGCTCATAGCGACCGCCGAAGGTCATTCCAGCTGTTGGTCTCATTTGTTTAACCCTGCCTCTAGGACTGTTCTTGCGATTGGCACTGCGATGTCATTGGTGTAACCATTTTGTCCGAGCCCGCCACCGTTTTCTATTACAACAGTGATGGCGTATCTCGGAGCATCAGCCGGAGCGAAGCCGGTGAACCAGAATGTGTACGGTTCCCCGTCCCCATTTTGGGCCGTACCAGTTTTACCCGCGACCTTTACTCCCTCAATTCTCACATTAGTTATGAGATTGCTGTTATCTACGTTGTTGATCATCATTTGGGTGATGGTCGCGGACGTTTCTGGGCTAACTGCCTGAGAGAATTCTTTCGCTTCAAACTGGGAAATTGGTTTGAGCGTGGGTTCGAGGATTTGGTCGAGCACGGTGGGATACATCACCTTGCCGCCATTGGCGATCGCAGCAGAGACCATCGCTATTTGAAGCGGGGTCGCGCGGACGTCATATTGTCCAAAAGAGGACAGTGCTGTCTGCGGGTCATTCATGACGACCGGGAATTCACTCGCTGCCGCTTTCATGGGCACATCAAACGAGGTGTTGAAGCCAAATTTCTTTGCTTGTTCCAAAATGGCTTTGCGACCGAGCTCCAGTCCAAGTTCGGCAAAGGGAATATTGCAGCTCAAACGCAATGCCGTTGCCAGGGTGACAGTGGCACCAGGCCCACACGAGGTGAAAGTCGAGTTCTGAATGAATACGTCGGTGCCCGGGAGCTGGAATCGAGAAGGATTATCGAAAGTGCTTTCGGGAGTGTATTTCCCCGATTCCAGAGCCGCGGCAACCATGACCAGCTTGAACACAGAACCAGGAGGGTTCATGTCACCTGCGATGGCCTTATTGATCAGGGGCTTAAGCGGATCTGAATTGAGGGCGTCATAGGTCGCAATAACTTCGTCGGCATTGTGAGAGGCAAGCATGTTGGGGTCATAACTTGGCTTGGATGCCATCACGAGGATTTTGCCGGTGCTGGGCTCGGTCACGACAACCGCACCCTCATAGTCCCCAAGAGCATCAAATGCGGCTTGCTGCATCACAGGGTCCAGCGTCAAAGCAACAGTGGCTCCTTGAGGTTCTTGACCGGTCAGGATGGAGTTGAGCTGGTTGAGGAACTGCGACCCAGTTTTTCCGCTGAGATAGTTATTGAGGGTTCCTTCAATACCGGTCATGCCCTGGTTCAGGGTGAAATATCCGGTGACATTGGCATAGGTCGCAGCGTTGGGATAGGTGCGCTGGTATCGGTAGTTGTCCTCGATGGGGACAGATTCGGCAATGGGTGCACCAGCAACCAAAATCGAGCCGCGCTTGTAGCGGTAGCTATCAAAGATGGTGCGCGTGTTTCTGGAATCCGCGTAGAGCAGATCTGCCGTAAAGACCTGAATCGTACTTGCCGCCAAGAACAGCACGACAAACATGCCAATCACCACCATGGTGACGCGTTTGAGCTCCCGGTTCATCCGACCACCAGCCTCGGCTCGCTCCGAATGGAATCAGAGAGGCGAAGCAGGAGTGCAGCGATAATCCAGTTAGCAACCAGTGAACTACCACCGGCGGCAAGGAAAGGAGTGGTGAGACCGGTCAAAGGAATGACGCGCATCACACCACCAATCACGATGAAGCACTGCAGTGCAATGGTGAAAGACAAGCCAACAGCAAGTAACTTGCTGAAGTCATCGTGGCCAGCAAAACCAATACGAAGGCCTCGGCCGACAAGGAGTAAGTAGAGGCAGAGGATGGCAAAGATTCCAGCCAGACCGAGTTCTTCACCCAAGCTGGCAATGATGTAGTCACTCTGAGAGACCGGGGTTACTTCGGGCATTCCTTCGCCCAGACCGGTTCCGATCACACCTCCATGGGCTAGACCAAAGAGTCCTTGCACCAGCTGGTAGCTGCCACCGTCAGCAGAGAAGTTGTTGTCATTGAATGCGTCGTACCAGTTAGCGAAGCGGCCATTGACGTAATCCAGGGTTTGGTTTGCCACCACGGCACCGAGACCAACCAGGCTCAGACCCAGGGCAACCCAGCTGCCGCGACCGGTAGCGACATAGAGCATGACGAGGAACAAGCCAAAGAACAGCAAACCGGTTCCCAGGTCACGCTGGAATACGATGACGGCCATCGACAATGCCCAGACCACAATAATGGGCCCGAGGTCACGGCCGCGGGGGAAGCGCATTCCGAGGAAGGTGCGCCCCACCATCGACAGACTTTCGCGGCGCTGAACGAGGTAGCCGGCAAAGAAGACTGCCAAGGCAATTTTGGCAATCTCGCCCGGCTGGAAAGTCAGCGTACCCAGCTGGATCCACACACGAGCACCATTGATGGAAATACCTAGACCGGGAACCATGGGCAGTGCAACCAAAATCACAGCAAACAGACCAGCCACATAGGTATAGCGCTGGAGAATGCGCTGGTGCTTGATCAGGATGATGGTGGCAAGTGCCGCACCCAATGCCAAAGCAGTCCAGGCAATCTGCTTATTAGCCAGCGAATCCCAGCCTTCATTGCCCAGCGCTAAATCGATGCGGTAAATCTCGGCAATACCGAGACCATTGAGCACGGTGGCAACGGGGAGAATGAGGGCATCTGCTTGCGGGGCCACAAACCTCATGGCGACGTGAATGGCGATGACAAGCACAGCAAGCAGTCCACAAATGGCGAGCGGACCGGCATCAATTTTGCCCAGCACGCCCCACTGCACAAGAACAAGGGAGGCAACATTGATAGCGCTCGCGACAAGAACCAGAATCAACTCAACGTTGCGCATGCGTTGGGAGGAGCGCACGCGTTTGAGTCGACCAATGGAACCGGTGGCGACAAAGTCAGGAGTAGCAGGTGCAGACATTACCCAGTGGCTCCTGAAGTGAGCGAGGCAACGAGGTCTTGGGCTTCGGTGTAACTACCGAAGGGAATCCCGTTCTTGATTTGCTGCTGTTGGTAAGCAGTCAGGGATGCCAGAGGAATATCTGTATCGACATAGACGTGGGACAAACTCACCCCAGCCACGTTCTGCGAGATGCCCTGATAGATCACCACGGAGTCTGTATCGCTACCCACATAGAACTGGGTCTGGCTCCAGCGATAACCCAGGATGGCGCTGATCACAATCACACCTAAGACCAAGATCATGGAGCCAATCAACACAGCACGACGGCGAATGCGCTTGGCCTTGACCGCATCGAGCTGAGCAGTGAGGGCAGTGGGAGGAACACTCATGCCACCAGTGGAGATGGGTAGCTTCTTCGGCTTTGGCCGAGGCTTCAAGTTGGGTGTGGGAATGAGCTTGGCCTCAGGCGCCTTCACGGCCATCGGACCGGCAGCTGATCCCACGAGTTCGGAAATACTTTCTGGTTCACCTGCCGTGATGTCAACCACCACCACGGTGACATTGTCTGGTGCACCACCGGTGAGGCTCGCCTGCACCAAAGTGTCAGCTGCATCATCAGCGGTTTCTGCTTCCATCAAGAAAGGCTTTAACCGGTCGCTATAGACAACACCGGTGAGACCATCTGAGCACAGCATCCACCGGTCACCTTCGGCAACATCGAGAACAGTGGTGTCGAGTTCCGGTGATGCATCCACGTCACCAAGAACGCGCATGAGCACGGAGCGACGTGGGTGATCGTGCGCCTCTTCCTCGGTGATGCGTCCGCTATCAATCAAGCGCTGAACAAAGGTGTGGTCCACAGTGACTTGGGAGAGGTTTCCCTCGCGCAGGAGATAAATGCGTGAGTCACCAATGTGGGCGATGACAACCTGTGTGCCTACCCGAAGCATGGCACTGACGGTTGTTCCTAACCCTGCAAGCTCTGGGTGTTCATAGACAACATCAGAGAGCATGTCGTTGGCCTGCAGCAACGTGGCGATGAGATCTTGCTGGGCGGCGACAACGTCCTCATATTTCTTATCCAGCTGCAGCAGGTGACGAATGACGAGGTGGGAAGCAACGTCACCACCAGCATGGCCACCCATGCCGTCGGCAACAACGCTGAGATACGTACCTGCGTAGCCAGCATCCTGATTGGATGCTCGAACCATGCCCACGTTCGAGGCGGCTGCGCTGTGCTTGGACATAACAGGCGCCTAGCGGCGAACCTCAAAGGTCATCGAGCCCACAACAATAGGTGTGTTCAAAGGAATAGGGGTGGGGCTTGTCACACGAGCACCAGCAAGGGTTGTGCCGTTGGTGGAGTCAAGGTCACGAAGGAGCCAGCTACCTCCACGAGTTTCCAGACGTGCATGGTGGGTCGAGGTGTAGTCGTCCTGAATCACCAGGCTGGAATCAGGCGAGCGACCAATAGTGATGACGTCGCCCTGGAGAGGAAGTTCCTGACCCTGAAGTGCACCGGAGGTGATAACGAGTTTCAGTGGTGTTCCGTCGGCTGGAGCGAGTTCTGTTGCAGAAACCGGTGCGGCAATCCGTGGCTGTGCCGAGGTGAGGAACGCACTGGCATCCGGGGAGACCGCAGGCGCGGCAGAGGCAGCGGGCATCTTGCGTACACGCTGACCAAAGAGATCACTGCGCACGGCATAGACCACGAAGAAGACGAAAACCCACAGCGCAATGAGGAATCCAATGCGCAGGATCAGAAGTGTGAGCTCACTCACGGGGACCCCAGAATCCACCGGGCTCAGCAGCGCGAGGTGTCTGCACAGTCTCTGTAGCGGGAGTCGAAGCTCCACCACTGGCTTGGGGGAGCAAGCGAAGAACTATCGAGGTCTGGCCGATGGTGATCACCGAGTCTGCTTCAAGTGCGGCGGAGACGAGGCGTTGACCGTTGAGCTTAGAACCGTTGGTTGAGCCCAAGTCATTAGCCTGAGCCCGGGTTCCATCCCACAGCACCTCAACGTGCTTGCGAGAAATACCAGAGTCATCAACGGTGATGTCGGCTTCAGTGCCACGACCAATCACAGTGCGCGACTTTGAGATGGGATAGCGCTTACCGGCAATCTCCAGCACGGCAACCCAAGTCACCGAGCCGCTGACGTTCTCAGAATCAACCTGCACCACACCCACAGCAAGAGAGGGGTCTGAACGCAGAGCAACCTTGATACCACCAGCGAACTGGTAGTGCTGGGTAGCAGCGTGCTTCGTCACGAGGCGAATGAGCTCATCGGTGAGCGTTGCCCCCATTGCCTTCATGCGTTCGTAGTCATCGGGTGCCAACCGAACAGTGAAGTTGTTAGGAACCAGAATGCGATCGCGAGAAACAACGGCAGCTTTGGTGTCGAGCTCACGGCGCAGTGCAGCGGTGATTTCTACGGGCTGCAAGCCCGAGCGGAACGTCTTCGCGAACGCACCATTGACAACGCGCTCCAAGCCGCGCTCAAGGTTGTCGAGAATGCCCACCGGTCTCCTTCATCAGGGTAAAACTCCTTCCCAAATCGTACTCGGCGAGCTTGGAGCAAGCTGGATGCGCGCCGGGAGTCAGCCACCTTCTCTTGTGCTCAAATGGCGCACAGGTATCACTCCGTGATAGCCTCGACCAGTTCGCGCGAGTGGCGAAATGGCAGACGCGCTGGCTTCAGGTGCCAGTGCCCGCAAGGGCGTGGGGGTTCAAGTCCCCCCTCGCGCACGAACGAAATCCCCGGTAGTCATACCGGGGATTTTTCTTTTGCTCTTGAAAAGTCACCGCATAAATTTCATACCGCTCATTGTCTGAGGCATTAGGTATATTCGCGATATGAGGAACCTCGACCCAGGACACCTGCTTTCATATATCGATGAGTCAGGAGATACCGGGTTTGGCAAACAACAGTCTTCGACTACTTACACTTTGGGCTGTGTAGTAATCAATAGCGCTCATTGGGGCGGCGTCCTCGATGAGTTTGTTGAATTTAGAAGAAGGCTGAAAAGTAAATTCAAAATACCGATGAGGTCGGAACTGAAGGCAAATTATGTGCTCCGAGGAACTGGAACGCTCAAACATCTCAATTTATCTCCTGGGGAGCGCAGCCTAATTTTCAGAAGCCACGTGAAATTCGTTGCTGAAAATCCATACCTCCACGTATTTGCTGTTGTAGCAACAAAATCCGGACGCCTCACCGGTAGTCAGCTGTTCGACGAATCTTGGGTTCGATTGTTCCAACGCTTGGAACGAACGAGTGATGCCTTAGGGGCCTCAACAGTTCAACTTGTACACGATCACGGGGAAGATGAATCAATTCGGAAATTAGCTCGGTGGTCACGACGACGGCTCACAGCTGGATCTCAAACCGGCTCAGGTTTGATTGCTCGACCTTTCAAGAATCTTGTTGAAGATCCAGTTTCCAGAGACTCTCAAGCAAGCTACTTCATTCAAATGGCGGATTTCGCCGCATACGCCGCCTATAGGCGGCTTCATCCCGGGACGGAAAAAGTCCAGCAAATAGTGCCCCAGGATTCTTGGGACCTGTACGGAGATGCATTGCTCTCTCGAGTAACTGGTGTACGACTGGGTGAGCCGAAAGCCATAGTCACACTTCAGGCATAAAAAGGCCCCCGGTTTAACCCGGGGGCGGCTAGGGCCGCCCTCACCCAAAGGGGGTGGATTGGTCCTAATAACAATATAAACCCACCCACTGTCATTCAGCTAAAAACCCTGGTAGCTGGGTGTCGTCGAACAGTTGAACTAACCCTGTCGTGCCTTGATGAGCTCGGCTGCGGTCAGTTTGTGTGGCTTTGCCGTCACCATGTCGCCACTGAGCCCAGAGATCATCAGGCCAGGGTCAACCTCGAGAACGCTCGTAATGCGCAGAAGAGTGTGCAAGTTTGGATTCGCGCGACCGCGCTCGATCTTGCCGTAGTTGGACACATGCATTGCAGACATGTGAGCTACATCCTCCTGGCTTAAGCCGAGGCTTTCGCGGCGTTCGCGGAGCCGGCTTCCCAGTATTTGAGCCGCCGCAGAAGCAATTGAATCCATACCTCAAGCGTTCCGGCATCACACTTCATTAACCAGAGTTTAAAAGCCTGAGGTATTAACGCTACTTTTAACCCCTAACCGCGGCGCCGGCCGCGGCATCAGGGGGATGCGGTGGCCAACGAAGACCTGGGAAATGCTCGAAAAGCAAAAGGCGATGAGTTCTATACGCAGTTCGTCGACATCCAGAAAGAAATGAATGCCTATCTGGAATTCAACCCAGATGTGTTCAGGGGCAAAACTGTTCTTCTGCCTTGCGATGACCCCGAGTGGAGTAACTTCACCAAGTACTTTGCGCAGAACTTTGAGGCCCTAGGCCTCAAGAAACTGATCAGCACGAGCTATGCCCCGGACAGCAAGCCAGACGCTATTCCTTACCAGCCCACACTGTTCGAAATGGAAAGTCCTGGGTATGACCCAGAGAAGACCCAGACCAAGGGAAAGATCTTCACCCTCACCCACGACAAGACAGGTGACAACGTCATCAACTTTGATGACCTCGAGTGGTCATATCTCGAAGGTGGCGGTGACTTCCGCAGCGAAGAGATCACGAAGTTACGTGACGAGGCAGACATCGTTGTGACGAACCCACCGTTTTCGTTGTTCAGGGAGTTCCTGGCTTGGCTGGAAGAGGCAAATAAGAGCTATGTGATTCTCGGCAATATGAATGCGATTACTTACAAAGAGGTGTTCCCGCTCATAAAGGAGAACAAACTCTGGCTTGGTGCTTCTATTCACTCAGGAGATAGAGAGTTCCGAATTCCTCCAACAAGCATCACCCGCTCACCATCAAGAAGGACCGATGAGGATGGCAATGTATTTCTGAGAGTCCCAGGAATTCGCTGGTTCACGAACCTGGATCATGGTCTTCGCCATGAACCACTTTCTTTGATGTCAGAAAAAGACAACATCAAGTTCAGTAAGCACAAAGAAGTCAAAGGTGTTGGGTATACCAATTACGAAAACTTTGATGCCATCGAGGTTCCATTTACAGATTCGATTCCTGCTGACTTCAGTGGATTGATGGGCGTCCCAATAAGTTTCCTCAGTAAATACAACCCTGAACAGTTTGAAATATTAGGCAATGGACAAACCATGGCAAATGAACTGGGAATCAAGCCTGTTGGGCAGAAGTTTGTTGACGACTATTACGCACAGGGAAACAAAGGCCAGATAAGCGCAAAGTGGAACAACCTTGTTTACCGACGTGATGAAACTGTTGTTGTTCCTTATCAACGCATCATCATCAAACACAAGCAGGTAAAAAAGTGAAGACAACCCTGAACCACTACTCCGTCAAGGAACTCTCCGAAGGCTTCGTCTATAACGAGCTCGAGGGTAAAGGTCTTTTTGGCTTGGCAGGACGTCTAACCATTCAGCCCGAGTACCAGCGCAACTACATCTATGCCGATGGCAAGAGAGACGTTGCTGTGATTGAGTCACTGCTCAAGGGTTACCCACTTGGATTGATCTATTTCAACAAGGTGCACGAGGACAACCTCGAAGTTCTTGATGGCCAGCAACGCATCACCAGCTTTGGCCGCTTCATCACGGGCAAGTTCGCTATCAAAGATGAACGTGGCATGGAGCAATATTTCTCTGGCCTCCCAAAGGACAAACAAGAAATCATCCTGAACTCAGAGATTCTTGTCTATGAATGTGAAGGCACCGAGAGCGAAATCAAAGAGTGGTTCAAGACCATCAACACTGTTGGTGTTCCTTTGAATGACCAAGAACTTCTCAACGCTGTGTATTCAGGGCCGTTTGTGACGGCAGGTAAAGCAGAGTTCAGTAACAGCCAGAACTCCAACATCATGAAGTGGAGTGCCTACGTCAGCGGTTCTGCTCTTCGTCAGGATTTCTGGGAACGTGCACTGGAGTGGGTGAGCAAAGGCAAGGCCAACATTGGCGGTTACATGAGCCAGCACCGTAATGACCGTGAGATCACGGAAGTGAAGAATTACTTCACTTCTGTCATTGATTGGGTTTCCTCCGTTTTCACTGATGTGGAGAGCGAGATGCGGGGATTGGAATGGGGTCGCCTTTATGAACAGTTCCATGGCACTGCCTACAACCCCAGCAAGGTGTCTGAAGCCGTGCAGGCTCTCTATGGCGACTCATATGTGAAGAACCGCAAGGGCATCTGGGAATACGTGCTTGGCGGCTCTCAAGAAACCAAGCTGCTTGAGGTGCGGGTCTTCGACGACGCCACGAAGAAGTCGACGTTTGCCGAGCAAACACAAGACGCTCAGAATGCCGGGCGTTCCAACTGTTCTCACTGTGCATTGGGGCACGACGCGAACAAAGCCAAAATGTGGAAGCTTGAGGAAATGGATGCCGACCACGTTGCGGCGTGGAGCAAGGGCGGTGCTACCTCGGCCGAAAACTGCGAGTTGCTTTGTAAGACGCACAACCGAGCTAAAGGTAATCGCTAGCAAAAAGCAAAGCCTCTGGCGAGAAGGGCCAGAGGCTTTACATATGAAGCTTAATTGAACAAGTTCCCAAAGCAAATACCTTCATAGACACTTAATCCTTCGGCGCTCAATAAAGACCACGGGCAATCCCTCATCAAAGTGTTCACCACATCGTTATCGACCAATAGTCTGCTTTTGCTCAGCTAACTGCCAGAATTGCAGTGCGCACCGTTGCGCACCACCTCATCACTAAGGAGTCATTTTCATGACTAAGTTCACACTGCGCAAGGTTGCTGTTGTTGCAGCAATTGCTTCTGTCGCAACTTTCGGTCTTTCGGCTTGTGCAACCCCCGCACCTGAGCCCACTCAGTCAGCCATCGGTGGAGACATTGTTGCTCCCATCGAACTGAACTACCAGGACATAGACGGCCAGACCCTGGAGCTTGTTGTAGGCCAGGTTGTCAACATCAACTACGGCGGCATCAACGACGGAGAAGTAACTGTCGACATCTCTGACCCCAAGGTTGTTGAGTACTCAGCCGCAGCTTACGAAAACGACACTCAGTACTCCGCGGGTCTACTTGCACTCTCCGGTGGCGAGTCAACCGTGACCTTTACCTTTACCGGTGAAGAGCCCAAGGTTCTCAACATCCAGGTACTTCTGAAGTAATTCGGTTTACACACAGAGGGCGTCCCTTCGGGGGCGCCCTCTTGTTGTTTAACCCACTCACATAGCTCCCAGAAAACTCTCAGACTACACACAGCTAAATCCCAACTTAAACGAATGGTACAGAGATAACGTTGTCTCAAGAGCAACCCGCTCACACAGCAAAGACTTCACAACCCAAGGAGAAAAGCAATCATGATGAAGAACAAGAACATCGCAAAAGCAAGTGCATTTGTCGCTCTCGCAGCTGCTACCGCAATCAGCCTCTCGGCATGCTCAACTGCTGCTGACGAAGACAGCTCTGGTGCAGACGAGTCCAGCGAAACCAGCCAGGTAGTGGCACCCACAATTATTGACGTCGCAACCGCAGACGGACAAACCATTGACATTAGCAACGGTGGCTTTGTCGACATCACCACCGGTGACACCGACCCAGCTGACTGGTCTGCAGTGATCTCAGACCCCGCAGTCGCAGCCTTCACCGCTGGTGGTAAGTCTGGTGACGCTGTCATGAACCCTGGTCTTCAGGGAACTGCAGCTGGAACCACCAAGGTTGAGCTGACCAATAAGACCACTGGTCAGGTTGTCACCTTCACTGTCAACGTCAAGTAAGTACCCCTAGAAAAACAAGCACGGCCTCCAAAAAAGCAACGGCCCTTCCCGAATACGGGAGGGGCCGTTAGCCGTTTAACTTCTAGTTGCCTAGGAGAAGCTCACGCAAGCGATCAGCCGAGTACACCGTGGCAATAGCACCGACGGCTTCAGTCGGTGAGCCGTATCCCCACTCCACGATGATGGTGGGAACGTTGTGGGCTGCAGCGCCCTCCACGTCATAAATGCGGTCACCAATGAGAACGGCTTGGCTGGTATCTGCGCCTGCTTTACCGAGCTCAGTTAGGGCATGACCCACCACATGTGCTTTAGAAGTGCGTGCATCATCTTCTGACGCACCAGCAATCACGGTGAAGTAGTCGGTGAGACCAAAGTGATCCAAGATAGGCCGTGCTTGGGTCTCTGGCTTGCTGGTGGCAATAGCCAGGGGAACTCCTGCATCGCGCAGCGAATCCAGTAAGCCAATAACGCCGGGGAAGATCGCGGAGTCAAAAGCACCGTCTCTGCGGAAATCATTGCGATAAATCGCTAGTGCCTCACGGGCCTTCTCTTCTGAGAGACCAGCGCGCTCTTGCAGTGAGGCTAGAAGTGGCGGACCGATGTAGGCCATGAAGTCTTCTCGAGAAGGAACGGGTAGACCTAAGTGATTAAAGGTGTCCGTCAAGGCATCGATGATGCCGGGGGCGGAGTCCAGAATGGTGCCATCCAGATCAAAGAGGACAGAGGACCATGTGCGGGTAACGACAGAATTCATAACTTGGCAAGCTTAGGCGCCTGAGCTGAAAACCACGGTAACCGAGTGAGGCTTTTCCACCTTGTGGACTAAAAGAGTCGACCGTGCTTGTCTTCGATGCCCCGCATCTCGTCGTAATCGAGGATGAGGGTTCGAATGCCACGATCTTCAGCCAGAGTCTTGGCCTGTGGCTTGATTTCTTGAGCAGCAAAGACACCGGTGACTGGTGCGAGGTGGGGGTCACGGTTCATCAACTCGAGGTAGCGGGTGAGTTGTTCCACGCCATCAATTTCTCCGCGGCGTTTAATTTCCACAGCAACAGAGTTGCCGTTCTCATCGCGGGCAAGAATGTCTACCGGCCCAATCGCGGTGAAGTATTCACGACGAACAAGGGTGTAACCCTCGCCGAGGAGTTCTATCTGGGCTGCGAGGAGTTCTTGCAGCTCTGCTTCAACACCGTTCTTGATGAGCCCGGGGTCTTCACCGAGCTCATGTTCGACGTCGTTATAAATCTCATAGATGCTCACAACGAGCATGTCTGCTGTCTTGGCATGCGTCACGCGCCAAATCTCGGTCACACCGACATCGGCCTGATCTTTCTCTGGCTCTTCTGTGGCGAGGGTGCAGGGCGGGCTCATCCAGTTGAGGGGCTTATAGGAGCCACCATCTGAGTGGATAAGAAGTGAGCCATCTTGCTTGAGCATGAGCACACGGGTTGCCAAAGGGAGGTGGGCACTGAGCCTTCCGGCATAGTCCACCGAACATTTAGCAACAACGAGACGCATGAGAATTAGGCTACTTTGCCTGAACCCAACAGAAGTTCCAACAACTCGGTTTCATTAGAGACCGTGGCCATCGCGCCAGCAAACTCTTTCTCGTGGGCATAGCCCCAGCGCACCAACACCGTGGGGATGCCATTGAGTGCAGCACCATCGGTGTCATAGAAACGGTCACCAATCATCAGGGCGTTGTCGTTGCCCAACTGCCGCAACACTTCAGCAATGACTGAGGCCTTGTCCTTGCGTTCTTCATTCCCGCCCACGATTGCGGTGAAGTAGGGCGTCATTCCATAGGCATCGCAGAGACGCTCTGCTTCGTGTTGAGGCTTGCTTGTGGCCACACCCATCGGGATGCCCGCTTCATGCAGCGTCTTCAGTGTGGAGAGAATCCAAGGAAAGAGTTGTTGATCCTTGAGGCCATCACGTTCAGACAGAGAGCGGTAGTAGGCACGTGATTCATCAATGCGTGCTGTGCCAATGAATCGAAGTAATGAAGTTCCGGTCGGGGGACCAATCAAGAACTTGAGCTGGTCATCGCTCGGTGGTGTCACACCGAAGTGCAGCAGGGTCTCGCGCAAGCGACGAACAATGGCCACTGCTGAGTCCAGGAGGGTGCCATCCATGTCCCAGAGCAGAGGAGTCCAAGGACCTTCAGTCTTCAGCACGGGTCCGGGGGTGTAATCAACTTCAACCGTGGTGGGTGGGTTGTGTACGACGTCGGGGTGTTCACTCATGCGCGGGGTACTCGTTCCTCACCAATGGTGTTGCCGCCATCAACGGTGATGACCTGGCCGGTGATGTAGCTGGCGCCAGGAGAAGCCAGCCACGCAACGGCGGAGGCAATCTCGTCAGGGTTTCCACTGCGCCCAGCAGGAACCAGCCTGCCCTCGGCAGCCTCAGATTCCAGCTGGCTACCGGTGGCAATCCACCCGGGGGCAACGGCATTAGATGTAATACCGTGGTGGGCTTCGTCAACGGCAAGGCCACGAGTGAGGCCGACCATGCCTGCCTTTGCGGCGGCATAGCCAAGGTCTCCCCGAGTGGCCATAGATGATCCAGACACGCTCGTGATGTTAATGATGCGACCCCACTTGGCAGAGCGCATGAAATGCACCACGGTCTGGGTGGCATGGAAAGCCGTGGTGAGGTTCATCCCCAATGAGTCGTTCCACTCAGTAGTGGTCATGTCGATGCTGCCTTGAGCGATGGTCTCATCTGAGACGGTGACCATGCCTGCATTGTTAACCAGGATGGTGGGCTGGGCAGAAACATTAGCTAAAGAAGTGACCAAACCAGCAGCGCCCTCTTCCGAGTCGAGGCGGCACACAATGCCCACGGCGTCGATATCGAGTGCTTCGAGTTCGCCCACACGCTCGTGGATGCGGTCGGTCGTACCGGTGATGATGACACGGGCACCGAGTTCACCTAACGCCTTGGCAGAAGCGAAGCCAATGCCGGTGGCACTGCCCGCACCGGTGATGAGTGCAGTCTTGCCCTCGAGTGTGAGCGAAGGGGGAAGCTGGGGAAATGCCATAACTTCAGGCTACCTAACAGCGAACATGCACGAAGTGCGCCCAGCCAACTTCTAGGCTGGTGGAATGAGTGAAAACACTGCCCTCTCTGGAATCGACATCACTGAGCTTGATGAGAAGGTTCGTCCCCAGGATGACCTCTATCGCCACGTGAACGGCAAGTGGGAAGAGCGCACGCCTATTCCCGCAGACAAGGCTCGCTATGGCTCATTCCACATCCTCGCGGAGGAGGCAGAAAAGGCCGTCCGCGACATCATCATTGAGGGACAGAACGCACCTGAAGGTACTCAGCAACGCACCGTGGGTGATCTGTACACCAGCTTCATGGACACCGAACTCATCGAATCTCTCGGAGTTGCCCCCATCGAATCTCAGCTTGCCTTCGCTGGCAATGTGGCCACCATCTCCCAGCTGCTCGACACTGTCGCTCGTCTCGAGCGTCACGGTGTGGGTGGCTTTATGGAGCTCTTCGTGGACAACGATCCAGGGAACCCTGAGCGCTACCTCGTTTTCACCGAGCAGGGTGGTCTCAACCTTCCTGATGAGAGCTACTACCGCGAGGAGAAGTTCGCGTCAGCTCGTGAGGCCTACCTTGGCCACATCCAGCGCATGTTTGAACTGACCGCAGAGCACCTGCCCTCCACGGCGGGCCTCGACAACGCCGCTGTTCGTGCCCAGCGCGTGTTTGATCTCGAGACTGCGCTCGCCGCAGCGCACTGGGACAACGTGAAAACCCGCGACTCTGTTGCCACCTATAACCCCATGAGCTGGGCAGAGGTGAAAGAACTCGTAGCAAAGGGTGCACGCAGCGCCATTGAGCTCGAAGCAACTGTGGGCTCGGATGTGGACCAGCACGTGGCAGACCTGGATATCTGGCTCACCGCGTTGGAAGCACCTGCCGGCGCTTTGGACACTGTCGTGGTGCGCGAACCCAGCTTCCTCGAAGGCCTCGGCGCCCTGCTGACCCAGGAGCACCTCGAGGCATGGCGCGATTGGCTCAGCTGGAACATCATCCACTCGGCAGCCCCATTTCTTCCAGCTGCCTTTGTCTCTGAAAACTTCGACTTCTATGGCCGCACTCTCACCGGAACCCCTGAACAGCGCGAGCGCTGGAAGCGCGGTGTCTCTCTGGTTGAAGGATCCATGGGTGAAGCAGTGGGCCGCGTTTATGTGGAGCGTCACTTCCCTGAGCGTGCCAAGGCAGAGATGGATGTGTTGGTTTCCAACCTGATTGAGGCTTACCGCGAATCCATCACCAACCTGGATTGGATGAGCGAAGAGACTCGAGCACGTGCACTGGAAAAGCTCGACAAGTTCACTCCCAAGGTCGGCTACCCCGTCAAGTGGCGTGACTACTCGGCTCTCGTGGTGAGCCCCACTGACCTGGTGGGCAATATGCGCCGCGTTGCTGAGTTCGAGTTTGCGCGCGAGCTGGGCAAGATCGGCAAGCCCATTGACCGTGATGAGTGGTTCATGACTCCCCAGACCGTCAATGCTTATTACAACCCTGGCTTCAACGAGATTGTGTTCCCTGCAGCAATCCTGCAGCCCCCCTTCTTCCACCCAGATTGGGATGACGCAGCCAACTACGGCTCCATCGGTGCCGTCATTGGCCACGAAATCGGTCACGGCTTTGATGACCAGGGCTCACGCTTTGACGGGGATGGCTTGCTCACCGATTGGTGGACGGACGCTGACCGCGAAGCATTCGAGAAGCGCACCACGTCACTCATTGATCAATACAACGAGCTTTCCCCCAAGCAGGTCCCTGGCCACTTTGTGAACGGCGAGCTCACCATTGGTGAAAACATCGGTGACCTTGGTGGTCTGGCTATTGCCTGGAAGGCCTACCTCATTTCCCTCAAGGGTGAAGAGCCTCCTGTGATTGACGGTCTCACCGGTGCACAACGCTTCTTCCTGAGCTGGGCCCAGTCCTGGCAGCAGAAGGGTCGTGATGAAGAAGTGATCCGCCTGTTGGCCATTGATCCCCACTCACCCAACGAATTCCGTTGCAACCAAATCATCCGCAACATCGATGCGTTCTATGACGCTTTCGATGTCCAACCCACTGATGACCATTGGCTCGACGCCGACAAGCGCGTCAGCATCTGGTAGTCCTCGGTAAGATTGCTCGTTATGGCCCCCAGCACTCGTCTTGACTCAGTAATTGCCCTCGCTCAGCACCGTGGCTTCGTTTTCCAAGCCGGTGAGATCTATGGCGGATCCCGTTCCGCATGGGACTACGGCCCCTTGGGTGTTGCCCTCAAAGAGAACATCAAGAAGCAGTGGTGGAACTTCATGGTTCAGCGCCGCGACGATGTTGTCGGCCTGGACTCGTCTGTCATTCTTCCCCGCAAGGTGTGGGAAGCATCCGGTCACGTAGAGGTTTTCTCTGACCCACTCGTGGAGTGCACCAGCTGCCACAAGCGTCACCGCGAAGACCACCTGATCGAGGCATTCGAAGAGCGCAAGGGCCGCGCTCCAGAAGGCGGACTCGCAGAAGTTCCCTGCCCTGACTGTGGTACTCGCGGCGCATGGACCGAACCCAAGCCTTTCTCTGGTCTGCTCAAGACCTACCTCGGCCCCGTGGCTGAAGAAGCAGGTATGCACTACCTGCGTCCCGAGACTGCCCAGGGCATCTTTGTGAACTTCGCCAACGTGTTGCAGGCAGCACGCATGAAGCCTCCCTTCGGCATCGGCCAGATTGGAAAGAGCTTCCGTAACGAGATCACTCCCGGAAACTTCATCTTCCGCACCCGTGAGTTCGAACAGATGGAGATGGAATTCTTCGTCGAGCCTGGCACGGACGAAGAGTGGCACCAGTACTGGATTGACCAGCGCTTCAACTGGTATGTCGACCTGGGTATTGATCCTGAAAACCTGCGTCTCTACGAGCACGCCAAGGAAAAGCTCTCTCACTATTCCAAGCGCACCGTGGACATTGAGTACCGCTTCGGTTTCCAAAGCGGCGAGTTCGGTGAGCTTGAAGGTATTGCGAACCGCACAGACTTCGACCTCAAGACTCACTCGGAGCACTCCGGCAAGGACCTCTCCTACTTCGACCAGAACAAGAACGAGCGTTGGACCCCCTACGTCATCGAACCTGCGGCTGGTCTGACTCGTTCTCTCATGGCTTTCCTCGTGGACGCCTTTGTTGAAGAAGAGGTCGAGACCGCCAAGGGAGGAACCGACAAGCGCACGGTCTTGAAGCTTGACCCACGTCTGGCCCCCATCAAGGCAGCTGTTCTTCCTCTGTCTCGTAATGAGCAGCTCTCGCCCATGGCTAAGGAGCTGGCAGCGGAATTGCGCATGTCCTGGAACATCGACTTCGATGACTCCGGCGCTATCGGCCGCCGCTACCGCCGCCAGGATGAGATCGGCACTCCGTTCTGCATCACCGTCGACTTTGAATCCCTCGAGGACAAGGCAGTGACTGTGCGTCACCGCGACACCATGGCTCAGGAACGTATCCTCATCGAGGACCTGCACATGTATCTCGCACTTGCTCTCAAGGGTGCATAAGAACAGGTAGTCATCATGGCCGCAGCAAAGGCAGCGAACCGCTGTGACGTGCTGGCCATCGGCAGCGACCTTGCTGTCTTTGCCGCTGCATTGGATTGCGCGCGCATCGGGCTCAAGGTTGACGTCTGGATCCCTCAGGCAGATGAGAATCAAGGACCAGCTAACTTTTCTCACCGCGGCGGGGTCGTGGCCGAGCTCTTGGATCAACTGGGTGTCTCCTACGACATCGTCATCCCTGCACCAGGTGAAGAAGAAATCTGTGGCATCCCTGGAAACCCTTTCTCGCTTCGTGTGAGAAAGACCCTCGGCTGGGGCGGTGCCTGGCGGGTTTATCTTGATCGCATCAAACCGGTGCTCACCATCGGCACCGAGCCCAACCTAGGCAAACTGGTTCGCACCCGGATGGGTGATGCCGCCCTAGAGAAACTGGTCAACCCAGTTGTGCTCGAGCGCTACGGTCTTCCTGCGGATGAACTGAATGTGGACGCCGTCGCGCAGGGACTTTCTCAAGCAATGACCCGTGGTGGTTCGTTGAGTAATGGCGTGCTCGAACTTCTGGCCGAAGACCCCCGCGTTGCACAACGTGTTGTTGTTCCTGGCGGAACAGAAGCAATCACCGCGGCAGCGACGAGCAAGCTTGAATACTTCGCTGCCACCGTCACCAGAGTTGCTGACCCCACCAAGAAGTTGGCATCGGGATATAAGAAAGCTGGCGTCGTGCTCGCAGACTTCGGCGATGTTGAGCTGCCTGAGGGCATCGACACCGAGCGGGTTGCCGAAGTGGGTATTTCCTCCGAGAACCCAGGTTTAGAGCGGGCAATTCCCGCTTCTCAACATGCCGCATTGAGCATGCGCAGAGTCCTTTTGAGTGACCCTGAAAAACCTCCCGTTGGGACTCTCAGCTTCGAGGGCTAGGCTATAACCGCAACATATGCGATTTTTGACATATTGAACGGAAGAAATCATGAGAGGCAAGTTCCTTTTCATTGTGGGTCTAGCTATTGGCTACGTCTTTGGTACTCGTGCTGGACGTAAGCGCTACGAGCAGATCAAGTCCGCAGCTCAGAACATCTGGGAATCAGAACCCGTTCAGTGGTCGGTCAAGCAAGCACAGGACGCCGTCGGCGATGTTGCTGAAGAAGCCATCACCGCCGCCAAGCGCGTGATCCACCAGGTCACGGGCGACAAGCCTGCTGCCAAGAAGGCACCAGCAGCAAAGCCCGCAGCTAAGCCTGCTGCGAAGGCAGCGACCGAACCCGCTGCCAAGGTAGCCCCTAAGCCTGCTGCGAAGTAATCATGGCAACTGCATCATCTTCTCCTGACAAGGAGAGCACTCAGAAAGAAGAGCGTTCGCTCTTCACTTTGCTGCGCGATCTGCCCGGCATTCTGATGGACCTCGTTCGCGCAGAGTTTGAACAGCTCAAGCGCGAGATGGCTCGCAAGCTCAAGAGCCTAGGCATTGGCGCAATCCTTGTTGTGATCGCGCTTGTCCTGTTGAGTTTCCTCACCTTCACTCTGCTGCTGGCTGGCATCTTCGCGCTTGCGCTCGTGATGCCACCCTGGGCAGCAGCGCTCACTGTCTCCGGAATTCTCTTGCTGGTGATTCTTGGTCTGATCGGCGCTGCCGCTCTTCAGTTCAAGAAGGGCAGCCCACCTCTTCCCACCGAGACGTTCGACAGTGTTGTGAAGGACTCTCACGCATTCAAGGGAGATGGCGACTATGGCATCTAACTCCAAGCTTTCTAAGGTTTCAGAAGACGAGTTCTTTACAGAGCCTTCATTTGTTTCCACACTCAGCAACGCTGAACTGCAAGAACACCTTGCTGCCACCCGCGACAAGCTCTCCTCCACATTGGATGAGCTGGAAGACAAGGCGAACGTTCCCAAGCAATTGGGTAAGGCAAAGGATCGCTTGCAGGAACGCTTCACGGTGATGAAGCAGGAGCAGCCTCTGGTTCTTCTCGGCATTGGTGTGGGAGCTGTGGCTCTTGCAGGTGCAATTATTGTGGGCGTATTCCGCTCGGGTCGTCGATAACCTTTTGGTTACAGTCCCGCCATTAAAGGCGGAAACTTGTTTTCTCAGTTTGTTGTCTTGCGCAACAGTCGGTGACAATAGAGGCGATGTCTTTTACCTCTCCTATTGAGACGCGTCCCCTTTATGGGCATCGCGTACTTGTGCCTCGCGGTGGACCTTGGGGCGACTCTGTCGCATCCGCTCTCCGCGCTAAAGGCGCATCTGCGGTAATCGCACCCATGGTGAACTTTGCACCAACCGATGATGCACCCGCACTCGAGACTGCCCTCAAGGAACTCGCTGCTGGTGAGTTCGACTGGGTTACGCTCACCAGTGCCACCACGGTGGATGTGCTGATGGCGCACCAGGCTGTCATTCCTCCCACCACCAAGGTGGCATGCGTTGGTGAAACCACGGCTACCGCGTTGGCTGCAGCTGGATACAAAGCAGACCTCGCTCCCAGCGAAGAGAACACGGCGCACGGTCTGCTCGAAGAATGGACCACAGCAACTGGTGGTGTCGTTCCGCTTCGTGTTCTGACACTGCGTTCACAGATTGCTGTTCCCGTGCTGACCGAGGGGCTCATCCGTATCGGCCACAGCGTGAAGTCGGTTGTTGCCTACCGCTCGGTCGGTGTTGATGTTGCCGAAGGCGTCATCAACGATGTGCGTGCCGGCAAGATCACCGACATCTTGGTGACCTCAGGTTCGGTTGCTGAACAGATCTCCATTCAGATCGGTGACATCCCAGCCAAGACGCTGGTTTCCGCGATTGGCCCTCGCACCGCAAAAGATGCTGAAGCATTTGGGCTCCGTGTTGATGCCGTTGCTGAAGAAATCAACATCGAATCCATGGTCGACCTACTGGTCGAACGGGCTCTGAGCGTTAAGCCGTAACCTTCGAGTGTTCTTCACAGAACACATCCACAGCGGCACACTCTTCGCAGACAACCATTTGTTCGCGGCACATCTTGTCCGCGCAGTTGATCATATGGTTTGACTTGGTGCCGCAGCACTTACACGTTCCGATCAGAGCTACATCGGGAGCAAAGTCCATCGAGATGCGCTTGTCGAAAACATAGAGCGAGCCTTCCCACAGACCCTGGTTTCCGCGCGCTTCGCCATAGCGAACTATGCCACCATCAATTTGGTAAATCTCCTTGAAGCCACGTGCCTTCATGATGGGGGTCAAGATTTCGCAGCGGATGCCGCCGGTGCAGTAGGTGACGATGGGCTTGTCCTTGATGTGGTCATACTTGCCACTCTCAAGTTCACGCACGAAGTCATGGGTGGTCTTCACATCAGGAATGATGGCGTTCTTGAAACGGCCAATCTCTGCTTCCCAGGCATTACGACCGTCGAAGAAGACAACTTCGTCACCACGCTCTTCAACCAATGCGTCGAGCTCGTGGGGCTTGAGCTTCTTACCGCCACCCACGATTCCCTTGTGATTGACCTCAATCTCGTCGGGAACACCGAAAGCCACGATCTCTGGACGTGCCTTGACGCTCAGACGAGGGAAGTCGAGGCTGAGGCCGTTCTCGTCCAGACCGGTGCCGTCACTCCACTTGGCATCCATCTTCTTGAAGCCGGGGTATTCCTTGGTCTTACGCAGATACATCTTGACGTCGTCGATGTCTCCACCGACGGTTCCGTTGATGCCGTGCTTGGAGATGAGGATGCGTCCACGCAGGTTCAAGCCTTCGCAGAGGTCGCGTTGCCACAGGCGCACTGCCTCGGGGTCAGCTACGGGTGCGAATGCGTAATACAGAAGAACTTTGGGGACTGCCATGTATATAAGGGTACGCGCCCGAAGCGAACATCGCACTATTCATATTGACAATCATTCTCAATAAGAATACTTTCGAGGTATGAAAGTTCTTGGAATCCTTGCCGCCAGTGTGCTCATTGCCGGCAGCCTGAGTGCCTGCTCATCTTCGTCGGCACAAAGTGAAGAATTCCAGGTAGTTGCAACCACCACTCAGGTCACCGAGTTCACGCGTGCCGTTGTCGGGGACACGGGCACAGTGACAGGACTCATTCAGCCCAATCAAAGCGCACACTCCTTTGACCCTTCTGCAAAGCAACTGCTTGCCCTTTCCCAGGCGGATGCAGTCGTCATCAACGGCGCTGACCTTGAGCCATGGATTTCAGATGCTCTCTCTGCCTCAAACTTCTCGGGAGAGATCATCGATGCGTCAACAGGAATCGAGCTCTTGGCAGCCGGCGAGGCAGAAGAAGACCACGCAGCACACGCAGCAGAAGATGAACATGCACATGGAGAAGGTGATCCCCACATCTGGACTTCTCCTCTCAAAGCCCAAGTGATGGTGAAAAACATTGCGACGGGACTTGAGGCAGTGAACCCTGCAGACGCCACTGTGATGGAAGACAATGCTGCTTCCTACTCAGCACAACTTGCCAGCCTCAATGAGTGGGTGATGGCAAACTTTGACCAGGTTCCTGTTGACCAGCGATTACTGGTGACTAACCACGATGCATTTACCTACTTCGTCTCGGAATATGGCATTACCTTTGTCGGCTCTATCATCCCCAGTTTTGATGACAACGCAGAACCCAGCGCAGCTGAGATTGATGCTCTGATTGCGTTGATCAAGCAGTCTGGCGCCAAAGCTGTTTTCTCTGAGGCGTCCATTTCACCCAAACTGGCTAAGACCATCGCCAGCGAAGCGGGCGTGAAGGTGTATTCGGGTGACAATGCCCTCTATTCCGATTCCCTTGGAGTCACCGGCTCCGATGGTGAAACCTACATCAAGGCAACCATTCACAACGTCACCATGTTGATGAACGCGTGGGGCTATCCCGTCCTGCCACTACCTGCGGAGCTGAGCTGATGAGTCCACGCACCAGACCCATCCCCATCATTACTGAAGATGCCCTCACCATTACAGGCGGCGCTTTCAGCTATGGCAACACCCCTGCACTCACCGATGTCAACATCTCGGTGAAGCCGGGTGACGCGATGGCACTCATTGGCCCGAATGGCTCTGGGAAGTCGACCCTGCTCAAGGGAGTGCTGGGACTCATTCCACTGGTTGAAGGCTCGATGGGTTTTGGAAAGACCGCAGACTCCGTCGGCTATCTACCTCAGACCGAACATATTGATCCCGAGTTCCCGGTCACCCTCAAGCAGGTCGTGATGATGGGTCGCTACCGCAAGTTGGGTCTCCTGAGATTCCCCGGCAAGGCAGACCGCGCAGCTGTTCGCTCCGCGATCGCTGCAGTCGGTCTGACCAATGTTGCCCACAAGCGCTTTGGCTCTCTTTCTGGCGGTCAACAGCAACGCGGCTTCTTGGCACGTGCCCTGGCATCCGAGCCAGGACTGCTGCTCTTGGATGAGCCCTTCAACGGCCTGGACCAGCCCAACCGTGATGCACTTCTCCAGACCATTCGCGAGCTCAAGAAGGCAGGCGTGGCCATCATCGTGACCACACACGACCTCGACCTCGCTCGCGAGGTCTGTGACACCGTGCTGTTTGTGAACGGTCGACAGATCGCCTTCGGCCCCAAGGACGAGGTTCTCACTTTGGCTAACCTGCAAGAGGTATTCCACGAATACCAGGTTGAAATCGATGAGCACACGGTAGTCGTGCCAGGTCACGAAGGCCACTAGTCGTGAATCTGCTCGACTCACTCACCACTGCATTCGCGCTGCCCTTTATGGGTCGCGCGCTGTTGGTGTTGATTGTGTTGAGTGTTGCAGCCGGAGTGATTGGTGTCTTTATTAACCTTCGGGGGCTTGAGTTCCTCAGCGATGGTCTCACCCATGCCGTGTTCCCTGGTTTGGCAGCAGGCTTCGTCTTTGGCGGGCAGGGCGGCGTTCTCATCGGAGCCCTTGTCGCAGCCGCTGCCGCCACCATCGTGCTCACCCTGATGAGCAATAACCGGGTCACCTCCGATGCGACGACAGCCATTGTTCTCACGGCCATGTTCAGCATTGGTGTGATTATTGTCTCAGCTTCCCCGGGTCGAGCCGGCGGCCTCGAGCAATTGCTTTTTGGTCACCTGCTCACCGTGACAGACAGTGAAGCCATCACCACTGCGGTTGTTGCTGGTGTTGCGCTGATGCTGGTGCTCCTCACGTTCCGCCGCCAGGTCTTCCGCGCTTTCGACCCTGAAGGCAGTGCTGCTGCCGGCTATCGCCGGGTCAGCACAGAGCTTGTCTTGAACGTTTCAATCGCCTTGGTCATTGTTGCTGCTTCGAATGCGGTGGGTAATCTTTTGGTTCTCGCGGTACTGATTGTTCCGGGGGCACTCTCTCGTTTGGTGACCACCAAGCTGGGTGGCCTCTTTGCTGTTGCTGTGGGAGCAGCCCTTCTGGCGTCCTGGATTGGGCTGGCTCTGGGATTCAACATCTCGGTCGTCGGCGGTGTTGATGTTCCGGCGGGTGCAACCGTTGCGCTCAGTTTTGTGGCGTTCTATGCAATCGCTTTGATTGTGCGCGTGCTCCGCAAGGGGGTCAACGCATGAGTTACTTCGAACGTGCCCTGATTGTCATCATGCTGGTGGGAGCACTCGCTGGCCTGGCTGGTGTCCTGGTTGTGCTGCGCAAAAGAGTGCTCTTTGCCCAGGCGCTGACTCACGCAACTTTTCCCGGTGCAGTCATTGCCACCATCCTGGGAGCTAGCCTCCAGATTGGGGCACTCATTGCCTGCATGAGCTTGGCCATCATCTTGAGCTTCCTCAGCAGGATCCGCGGACAAGGAACACAGGCCGCCTCGGGCGTGATGCTCACAGCAGGCTTTGCTGCCGGAGTTCTGCTGCAGGCAATGAACCCGAGCATCCCCATTCAGATAGACAGTTTCTTGTTTGGTTCCATCCTCTCGGCAACATGGGTTGATGGACTGGTTGCCGGTGTTGCTCTTCTCGCGGTGATTGCAACGATGCTCATCTGGGGCAAGCAGATCCTGTTCTTCCTCTTTGACCCCGAAGCCTTCGCAGCAACCGGCGCCAAGCCATGGATGCTGGATGCGGTGCTTCTCCTGATCACCACTGTTGCTGTGGTGGCTGCTCTGCCGGCGGCAGGAGCAATCCTGGCCATTGCTTTGATTGCTTCACCTGCTGCCGCTGCTCGCTATTTCACCGACAAGATCAATGTCATGTTCTGGCTGGCGCCAAGCCTCGGAGCGCTTGCCGGTGTAGCAGGCTTGCTCATTTCTCGCTGGCTGGGTGTCAGTGCAGGAGCCAGCATTTCACTCGTGGCAGCGACCATCTTCTTTATTGCATGGGGAACCTTCACCATGCGCCGTCCCGCTGTGAGGGGAGTAGCTGCATGAAGCGCAACACGTGGCAACGCGAAGCAGTCAGAACTGCATTGAATGAGCGCGGAGATTTCATCTCTGCCCAGAAGCTGCACTCTGAGCTCAAGGCCAAAGGCTCCACGATTGGCCTGGCCACGGTTTATCGTGCCCTGACCGATCTTGTCACTGCAGATGAAGCAGATGCACTGCAATCACCAGATGGAGAAAACCTCTACCGCGCTTGTTCGAGTGATGGTCACCACCACCACCTGATTTGTCGCCAGTGTGGACACACTGAAGAAATTGAAGCCGAAGCGGTGGAGTCGTGGGCAGCCAAGGTCGCAGCAGAGCATGGATTTACCCAACCCCGTCACGTGGTGGACGTATTCGGCTTCTGCGGGAAGTGCAACTCAACTAGCTGACTCCAATTTCAGTAGTTCCGACTAGTTTTTCTCTGAGACGGAGGGGATTCACTAGAGAGGAACACAGTGGACCCCAAATCCGAAAATGAAAATTCGGTCGAGCTTTACAGGAGCAAAGACGGCTTAGTTGAATTACAAGTTCGAACCGATGGTCAGTCAGTCTGGCTCAATCGCCAGCAACTTTCAGTTCTCTTCAATCGAGATGTGAAAACCATTGGTAAACACATCACGAATGCAGTAACTGAAGAACTAGCTGGCCTTAGAACTGTCGCAAAATTTGCGACAGTTCAACTCGAAGGTTCCAGGCGGGTTGAAAGAGAGATAGAACACTACAGTCTTGATGTTGTCATTTCGGTTGGATATCGGGTCAAGTCCGTTGAGGGAGTTCATTTTCGCCGCTGGGCGGCTGAAGTACTCAGGCGATATTTGCTTGACGGGGTAGTTACGAATGATCGTCGACTACAGGAAATCGGTTCTCTCGTCAGAATTTTGAGCCGTGCTTCGAATGAACTCGTGTCAGGGATAGCAGATGTGCTTCAAGATTATTTGCCTGGTCTACGACTTCTTAAGGAGTATGACCAGGGAGTAATAATTTCTCCTTCAGGGATTACGCCTAGTTGGAAACTCACAATCGAGGAAGCCAGAAAAATAATTAGTTTGGTAGCTGACTCGTTTCCAGAAGACAGTCTGTTTGGAATCGAAAGAGGCGGCAGCCTGGAGGCAGTTGTTGAGGGGATCTATCAAGAATTTGCAGGATTTCCTCTGTATCCAAGCGTTGAGAAAAAGGCAGCAAATCTTTTGTACCTTGTCGTCAAGGACCATCCGCTTTCAGACGGTAATAAACGAAGCGCCGCAGCTCTTTTCGTTACATTTTTGGCAAAAAATGAAATCTTAAAGAACGAACAAGGCGAAGAGCGAATTTCAAATAATGCACTTGCAGCTCTAACTCTCATGGTTGCAATTAGCGAGCCGAAAGAAAAAGAGCTCATGATTTCATTACTGATCCGCATGTTGTCCCCGGCAGAAACGGTTACTCGTTTAGCTGCGTAATCATTGATTTCATGCCGAAGTTGAGCTGCCCGAGTTTGCTTTAAGAATCACACTCAACGTAGACTGGATCCTTGGCTGCGCGGAATTCCTCGCGTAAGCAGTACACGTTCTCTCTCACTTCGTGAGTTGTGGGTGTTCGTGTGCAGACAAGGAATCTTGGGCAAGACAATCCCGTCTTGCGGTATTAGGAGGATAGACATGGCTGCGACCTGTCAGGTGACCGGAGCCGTACCCGGCTTTGGGCACGCAATTTCACACTCGCACCGACGCACCAAGCGTCGTTTCGACCCCAACATTCAGAAGAAGACGTACTACGTACCTTCTCTTCGTCGTAATGTAACGCTGACTCTGTCGGCAAAGGGAATCAAGGTTATCGACGCACGCGGCATTGAGTCCGTCGTCAAGGACCTTCTCGCACGTGGGGAGAAAATCTAATGGCTAAGGCACAGGACGTACGTCCCATCATCAAGTTGCGCTCGACTGCAGGCACCGGTTACACCTACGTGACTCGCAAGAACCGTCGTAACACCCCTGACCGTCTTGTACTCAAGAAGTACGACCCCGTAGTGCGTCAGCACGTTGAATTCCGTGAGGAGCGCTAAATGGCTAAGAAAAGCAAGATTGCTCGTAACGAGCAGCGTAAGGTAATTGTTGAGCGTTACGCAGCTAAGCGTCTCGAGATCAAGAAGGCACTCGTTGACCGCAACGGTACTGACGCATCTCGCGAAGAGGCACGTATTGCTCTCCAGAAGCTTCCTCGTAACGCTTCTCCCATCCGTGTTCGCAGCCGCGACGCGATCGATGGCCGTCCCCGCGGTGTTCTCACTAAGTTCGGTATTTCTCGTGTGCGTTTCCGCGAAATGGCACACCGTGGCGAACTGCCCGGTATCACCAAGTCGAGCTGGTAGTCCCAGTCAGATTTAAGCGTGAAAGCCATGGACCTCACAGTCCATGGCTTTCACTGTTTTAACCCTGTTTTAAACCCTCAACCTTGGGTCGAGGTCTTCTCGTGCCACGCCGACACGAATTGCCTGTAAATACGCGGATGTGCTGATACTTTTTCGATTGGTCATACAGACCAAACGAGACGGCCCTTGTGGCTCAACCGTTCCAAACAAAGTGCTACCTCGGTAGCTCAACGTCCAGGAGGACACAAATGGCTCTCAACAAGTCTGAGGTTGTCGCAGCAGTTGCCGCTCACACCAACCTTTCGCAGGCAAACGTAAACGGCGTCATCGACGCTCTCTTCGCAGTTGTATCTGCTGAAGTTGCTCAGGGTGGAAAGGTAACCATCCCCGGCTTCATCTCCTTCGAGCGCACCAACCGTGCAGCTCGCACCGGTCGTAACCCTCAGACCGGCGCAACCATCCAGATTGCCGCATCCAAGTCGGTAAAGGTCTCGGCTGGTAGCAAGCTCAAGGCTGCTGTCAAGTAGTCACGAGTTTCACTCGCTTTGGTGGGTGTGGGCCTTCGGGTCCACACCCACTATGCACTTAAGCTTCAGCAATAATCTCTAGGCTTGAGTTGTGCCCCGTTTATTCAAGATAACTATCCCCGCAGTGACCGTGCTGGTTGCGCTTGTCGTCTTGCTCGGGGCCCTTGCTTTTGGCGGTGGTTCACGCACTCCCGCCTTGGGGGATCCAGGCGTTGTTGTTCGCGTCGGCTTGCCCATTGCCAAGCTGTTGGTCGATCTCTCGGCAGCAACAATGATTGGTTCGCTGGCACTTGCGTTGTGGGCTTTCGCCTCGCGGGAACGTGCCTATGTTCGCAGCATTGATATTGCTGCAGCTGCAGCCCTCGTCATGACTTTGGCTTCAGCGGCAACTGGTTTCCTCACGTTCATGAACGTGAGCTTGACGCCCTTCTCCCTGGACTCCACCTTCGGCAATCAATTGGGTTTCTTCTTTACGGGCATTGAACTGGGTCAGGCGTGGCTGATTACTACGTTGCTTGCTGCCCTAGTTGCGGTGCTGTGTATTGCAGTGACAAACCAGACCGCGCTCTTCTTTGTCGGCTTGGCAGCGGTGGGCACATTGGTGCCCATGGCGCTGCAAGGACACTCAGCTAGTGTCTCGGGTCACGCCATGGCGATTACCTCGATGGGCCTGCACTTAGTCTTTGTCTCTGTCTGGCTGGGCGGCGTGCTCACGCTGATTCTCCTACGCGGCATCATCGACGCTGACCGCTTGCCAGTGATTGTCTCCCGTTTCTCCACTCTGGCCATCATCGCCTTCATTGTTGTTGCAGTTTCGGGAGTAGCCAACGCGATGGTGCGCATTGGGAGCATTGACACCCTTGTCGGCACACCTTATGGCCAGCTAGTGCTGGCCAAGGTTGCCGCCATGGTTGTCCTCGGTGCCTTCGGGTTCTGGCAGCGTGGCTACCTGGTGAAGCGCATGACAGGCGCGGCCACCCAGAAGATGTTCTGGTGGTTCATATCGCTAGAGCTCATCATCATGGGAGTGACAGCAGGCTTGGCTGCTGGACTTGCGCGCACGCCCACTCCGGTTAGTGAGACGCTCAACCAGAACCCCACCCCTGCGGAGATTCTCACTGGCAGCCCGCTTCCACCAGAGTTCACGTTGGACCGCTACTTCACGGTCTGGAACTTTGACCTGATCTGGTTGCTGTTCTGTGCTTTCGCTGTCTTCTTCTATCTGGTGGGCGTCTATCGACTTCACAAGCGTGGGGATAAGTGGCCTTGGTATCGCACTGTGCTGTGGGTTGCCGGTATGGCTCTGCTGTTCTACATCACCAACGGCGGCATCAACTCGTACGAGATGTATCTCTTCTCCGCTCACATGGGCGCTCATATGACCCTGGGCATGATGGTTCCGATATTTCTGGTACCGGGTGCTCCGGTGACCTTGGCCATGCGTGCGGTGAACAAGCGCCAAGACGACAGCCGTGGTGGACGCGAGTGGATACTCAAGGCAGTCCACTCAGGCTACGCCAATGTGATTTCTCACCCACTCTTTGCCACCATCAACTTTGTTGGCTCCCTGTGGCTGTTCTATTACACGCCCATCTTCCGATGGGCGACGAGTGACCACATCGGTCACGAGTGGATGATTGTCCACTTCCTGCTTGCTGGGTATTTGTTTGTGCAATCCTTGATTGGCATTGACCCGGTCAAGACTCGTTACCCCTACCCCTTCCGCCTCATTCAACTTCTGGCTGCGATGACGGTGCACGCCTTCTTTGGTCTGGGCATTATGTCGAGCGAGAACTTGCTCCTTGCTGATTGGTATGGAGCCATGGGTCGCACGTGGGGTTCCACTCCGCTGGAAGACCAGCAAGCCGGTGGGGCGATCGCGTGGAGTGTGGGAGAACTTCCCAACCTTGTCCTTGCGCTCATCATTGGCTATCAGTGGAACCGTTCAGACGCGAAAGAAGCAAAGCGCAAAGACCGCCAAGCAGATCGTGACGAAGATGCCGAGCTCAAGGCATATAACGCCATGCTTGCTCAGCAGGCAGCTGCTGATTTGAAGCAGAACTAGTCAGCGATTACTGCGAGAGCACGATGGCAAGGTTGCCATCGGCTCGAATGGAAATGTTGATGTTGAACACTGCATCAACAATTTCATCCAGCGGCGAGATGGTGCCGTCATAGAGGGACTGCACTTCGCCGGTGATGCGGAGCTTTCCTACCGCGTTCCTGACCGCCCACGTGGTGTCCCCGGGGACGACAGTGATGACAGGATATTCCGCTACTTCCCAGGTGGGTTCTCCCACAATACGATTACCGGTTTGGTAGCCAAAGGGGCAGCCGGCGGGCTGGAGCACATGTTGCTTCACGCAGCTGTCGAGGTAGTCGTCGACTTCTTTTTGCACACGCTTGGTGAAAGCCTTGTTGGCCTGCACGTCCACGACGACCTCGGCGGTTTCACCAGGTGTTGCAATATCGAGCACAACCTTCTTTGCCGTGAGCCAGGTGGAGGTGTGGTCGAAGACATAGTTGCCGGGGGCAAAGAGGAGATACGTTCCAGTTCCACCCCAGACCGTGGCGTCCTTGGCTGAGTCGGTCGAGCGCAGATCAATCAGCCCTGAGTTCCCCACATCAAATGCAGCGTCGTGCCACACGGTGACCTTTGCCTTCGCCACGGGCAGTTCTGCGAAAGCCCAGGATTCAAAGAAGCCCATGGTGCTGCCAATGCGCGTGACCACGAAGGTGCCCGTGGCTTTTTCGCCACCGAGCAGGTAGCTCGCCGTGACCTTGGTCTTGGCGTCGTTGCCGGAAACCTTGGTGATGGTGATGTCACTGAGCTCACCCATGGCGGATCCGCGCAACAATGTGCGGTCGGCATCAGCTGGAAGTTTGTCGCCCACGCCCGGCATCGACAAAGCTGATGCGGCATCATGGCGCGAGAGCGCAGAGAGATATTGGCTCACAAAACCAGAGGCGCTATAGAGCGACTGGTTGATCCCCACGCCTACAAAGATGGTGACCAGGAGTAGCACAGCTGCGGCCAACCCCAGATAGGTTCCTTGGCGTCTGGTCAGTTTCACTTCTTCATCCTACAAAGCGCCTGTGGGCAACAAGCTGTGCAAGCACAGCGCCGGTAAACTTCGGGAGTGAACAAAGTCTCCTTATCTGCGCAGCAGCAGGAGGTCTTTAACCTCATTGAGGAAACTCGAGAGCATGTGTTCATCACAGGTCGTGCCGGTACGGGTAAATCCACCCTGCTGAACCACCTCGCCTTCACCACCGAGAAGACCATTGCGGTGTGTGCTCCAACGGGTGTGGCCGCATTGAATGTCGGCGGCCAGACAATTCACTCTCTGTTCCGTCTGCCCACCGGCTTGATTGGTTCGCTGGACCTCAACCACGGCCCCGATCAGCGCAAGATCTTGAACGCCATCGACACTCTCGTGATCGATGAAGTCTCCATGGTCAACGCCGACATCATGGACGCCATCGATCGCGCCCTCCGCGAGGCCCGCCACCGCAAAAAGGAAAGCTTCGGCGGCGTGCAGGTCATCATGTTCGGTGACCCCTACCAACTCTCTCCGGTTCCTCCCCGCACTCCAGAGGAGAAGGAATACCTGCAAGCTCGGTATGCCTCAAACTGGTTCTTTGACGCAGCGGTCTGGCAAGACACTCCTTTGCGCATTATTGAACTCACCGAAATTCACCGTCAGCGTGACGATGCGTTTAAAGAAATGTTGAATGCTGTTCGTCACGGAACGGTGACCCCGACTCTGGGTGCAGCTCTCAATTCTGCAGGCAACCGCCCTGTTCCTGAGGGCGAAGACATCATTATCTTGGCCACCACCAATGCGCGCGTGAACGCCATTAATGCAGAGCAGCTAGCCAAGCTTCCAGGTAAGAAGAAGGTCGCTGCGGCTGATGTGAGCGGGGACTTCGCCGCGAATGCATTCCCTGCTGATGAGGACCTCGAGCTCAAGCTCGGAGCTCAGGTGATGTTCCTGCAGAACGACAGCGAAGGCCGCTGGGTCAACGGCACCGTGGGAACCGTGACCAAGATCACGGACACCGTCTTTGTCACCGTGGCAGGTTCTGAATACGAAGTGCACCCGGTCACCTGGGAGCGTTACAAATACTCCTATAAGCAGAGCACGGATGAGCTCAGCCGAGACGTGGTTGCCGAGTTCACCCAGTTCCCTTTGCGCCTGGCCTGGGCAGTCACCATTCACAAGGCACAGGGTCAGACCTATGACCGTGCGCTGATCGATATGGGTTCACGCGCCTTCGCACCGGGGCAGACCTATGTGGCACTGAGCCGGATCACCTCGCTTGAAGGCCTCTATCTCTCACGCCCACTCCGTCCCTCCGACGTCATTGTGGATCCCGACGTGGAACGTTTCATGGGCCGGGTTGAATCACTCGGCCAGCCCCTCGAAGGTTAAGAGCATGATTGCCCTCATCGATGGCGACTGCGCACTGTGTGTGGGACTGGTCGAATGGTTGGGCAAGCGCATTACTGCAGAGAAGCTCAACCCAGCACACATCATGTTCGTGCCCGGAGAGTCTGACTGGGGAACTGAGCTCCTTCGAGAAGCGCAGGTCACCGGTTTTGATTCCGTCGTGGTTCTGAACAAGGGTCAAGTCCTACAAGAAGGCGATGCTGTGCTCGCGCTCGCCGAGGTATTGCCCAAGCGCTGGAAGGTCATCGCGGCACTGGGAAAGATAGTTCCCAGGCCCTTGAGAAACGCTGTGTATCGCCAGGTGGCAAGGAATCGGATCTCGTGGTTTGGCCGCAAGGAGGTCTGTGCGATTGACTCCCGCGTGGCTGGTGTGACCTATGGTCCTCGTGGACTTCTTAAACGCCCGTAACCTGCCTCAACACCGCCCTTTTCCTTAGATAGGCTTAGAACATGCTTCTTTCTGATCGCGATATTCGTGCTGAACTCGAGTCGGGCCGTATCGGCCTAGATCCTTCGGCTGACGACATGATTCAGCCCTCGAGCGTTGACGTTCGCATTGACCGGTACTTCCGTCTCTTCGACAACCACAAGTACCCCTACATCGACCCTGCTGAAGACCAGCCAGACCTCACCCGTCTGATCGAGGTTGACCCCAACGAGCCTTTCATTCTGCACCCTGGAGAATTTGTTCTCGGCGCGACCTACGAGCAGGTTTCCCTGCCCGACGACATCGCTGCTCGCCTGGAAGGTAAGAGCTCACTGGGTCGTCTGGGTCTGGTTACCCACTCCACCGCAGGTTTCATTGACCCTGGCTTCTCCGGCCACATCACTCTAGAACTGTCCAACATGGCAACTTTGCCCATCAAGCTCTGGCCAGGTATGAAGATCGGTCAGCTCTGCTTCTTCAAGCTGACCTCACCTGCAGAGAAGCCCTATGGTTCTGCTGAATACAAGTCCCGCTACCACGGTCAGCGTGGACCCACAGCTTCTCGCTCTTTCCTCAACTTCCACCGCACTGATGTCAGTGCAACAGATGCCGGAGCAATCGGCGGCTAAGAAAAACTTGAAAAGGGGGCCATCGTGGCCCCCTTTTTTGTTGGCTCTGGTCTTTGTCTGTGGTGAGTGATAATCTGGCTAAGTAATCTAGCCAGAAAGTAGCATCATGCAGCAAGTCAATATCCTCGAAGCGAGAAACTCATTGTCTCGTTTGGTGAGTTTCGCTGTTCAGGGTGAAGAGATTGTTATCGCAAATCGCGGTAAAGCTGTTGTTCGCCTGGTTCCCACCGAGCCTGCTCCCGTGAAATCGGGGAAAGCAGCGGCAATGTGGCTTCTGAAGAACCCACCGCCAACTCCCACGTCACGCACAAAGCAAGAACTCGAGACACAAATTCAAGAAAACCGTGAGGCGTGGGATTGATCTACCTAAATTCTTGTGTCGTCATT
Organism: Aurantimicrobium sp.; assembly: GCF_036667855.1. NCBI lineage: Bacteria > Bacillati > Actinomycetota > Actinomycetes > Micrococcales > Microbacteriaceae > Aurantimicrobium > Aurantimicrobium sp. Next base: position 67,183 of record NZ_JAVWTF010000003.1, read on the forward strand.
TTTGCGGTTGAAGATGAATCCTCTGAGGGAGAGTTCATTAGACAGAAACTCGCAGATCTCGGTGATGAAGAAGTCATGATTACACCGCTTGTCACGATGGAATGCGTCACAGGTCCTCTGAGGGATGACAACCTCGTCCTCCATGATCACTACATTCGCGCCCTCTCCCAATTTGAAAAGCGGGAGCTGGGCGAAGAGCAATTCCTCAGAGCTGCTTCGCTCAGGGTGAAACACGGTTTGAAAACACCTGACGCTCTTCACCTTGCTGCTGCCCAGCTGCACGGATGTCGAGAACTATGGACTAGAGATTCTAAATTGGTTTCTGCAGCCCCTGGGTTTGCCATTGATCTGCAAAGTCAGTGACCTACCCGGCTGGAGATAAATACCCGGCAACAGCTAACCGGGGCAACTGCAGTGTGAGCCAGGGGCTAAACGCGAAGGCGGACTTTTCCACCGAGGCAAGCAGAGCCACGGGCTCGGCCCAGGCGTATTCCGCAACCTCAGCTGGATTGGGAACAGGCTCGTCATCCACGATGGCGATGAAGACAGGGCAGATTTCGTTTTCTACGATGCCGGAAGCATCCACGGCGCGGTAACGGAAGTCAGGAAGAGCACTTTTCACCGAAGCAAGTTTGAGCCCCAGCTCTTGCTCAGCACGACGGTGAATGGCTTCGACGAAGTCTTCCTCTGGTGCAGGGTGGCCACAGAACGAGTTCGTCCATACACCAGGCCAGGTCTTCTTTTCCAGCGCGCGGCGAGTGACCAGGATCTGACCTTCGCGATTGAACACGTGGCACGAGAAGGCAAGGTGAAGGTGAGTGTCTTCAGTATGAACAGTGGCCTTCTCGGCGGTGCCGATGGCGGCACCGTCCTCAGACAGAAGCACAACAAGTTCTGGGGATTCACCCATGTTTTGCTCCCGTCTGGTCAGTTAGTCTGGAGAGGTGAGCATTCCCAGCCAAGAAGCCGAAATGACGCGCCATCTCGCGCTCGTCGAAGAGGTACTTGAGCGCTTCTTTAGCCTATCCACTCAACGGGCTGCCACACTCGCTCCAGCGTATGAAGCGCTCTGGAAAACCCTCCGCTCCAACACGGCCGGCGGCAAGCGTTTCCGCCCACAAATGGTGATGACCGCCTACACAGCACTGGGTGGTTCGGATCTTCGCTCTGCAGCACACGTGGGTGCTTCCTTTGAACTTCTTCACACCGCACTGATTGTTCACGACGACGTTGTCGATCGTGACTTTGTCCGCCGAGGAATTCCTAACGTATCCGGCAGCTATCGAGACGTGGCACAAACCGCTGGTTTGTCTCTTCCGACAGCTGAACATCGAGGCATGTCTGTTGCCGTCATTGCCGGTGACTTGGCTCTGACCGGATCATTCCGATTGATGGAGCGGGCAAGTGCGAACCCTGAGGTTCGTGACGCTCTGGTTGAGCTGCTGGACCGTGCCGTCTTTGACTCTGCTGCCGGTGAACTCATTGACGTGGACTTCTCGTTGTATTCAGGAATGCCCAGCATCGAAGAGATTGTTCACATGGAACGACTCAAAACGGCGGTGTATTCGTTCGAAGCACCGCTGCAAGCAGGTGCACTGCTGGCTGGTGCAACCCACGACGTCATCGCTGCACTGGGCGAGTTTGGTCGCAACATTGGTATTGCGTATCAAATAGTGGATGACTTACTCGGTGTCTTTGGCAACGAAGCATCCACCGGTAAGACCACTCTGGGTGATCTTCGTGAAGGTAAGCGCACGGCACTGATTGCCTTCGCCTCGCAGACTGCTGAGTGGAGCTCCATTTCACAGCTCGTGGGAGATAGTGAACTTTCTGCCGAAGACGCTGCAACCGTGCGTGAGGTTCTCGAACGCACTGGTGCCAAGAAGTTCACGCAGCGCCTCGCCTCGGACTACGCCGATGAGGCTGTCGCTGCGCTGCACGGGGCGGGCATTCCTCAGCAACTCATCGAACAACTCACCCCACTCGTCACTGCGGTCGTGGAGCGCGTGCGATGAGTAACGACAAGCTTGTCCAGGATGCCTCTGTGCCCGTGAGTGAACAGCCCACCAGGCAGAGTGCCCTCTATGACCGCGTTGCGGAGCAAACCGCGAGCATGATCATTCGTGAGTACTCAACCTCCTTCGGAATGGCAGCTCGCCTACTGGGTGCTGGCGTGCGTCAAGACGTCGAGAACATCTATGGCCTCGTTCGTCTCGCCGATGAAATCGTCGATGGCGTTGCCGCGTATGCAGGAGTGAGCGAACAAGAGATTCGCCGTCTCCTCGATGAACTTGAAGAAGAAACCGAAGCCGCGATGCAGCGCGGCTACAGCACCAATCTGGTGGTGCACGCTTTTGCCTTGACCGCGCGCAGGACAGGAATCGAGCCCGACCTGACTCGCCCGTTCTTTAAGTCGATGCGCACCGACATCACTCGTGTGACCCACACGCCCAGAAGCTTCGACGAATATGTTTATGGCTCGGCTGAGGTTGTTGGTTTGATGTGCTTGAAGGCATTCCTGGTCGGGATAGATCTCACTCCCGAAGAGAATGACACTTTTGTTACCGGCGCTCGCAAACTCGGTGCTGCCTTCCAGAAGGTGAACTTCCTGCGCGATCTCAGTGCTGATGTGGACGCCTTGGGTCGCAGCTATTTCCCTGGCATCAACATCGCCACCTTTACCGAGGCTGACAAACAACGTCTCGTCGAAGACATCGACGCTGACCTAGCAGTCTCGGGCGCGATTGTTCCTTTGCTTCCCGCCAGCAGTCGTAAGGCTGTGGCGCTGGCCCAAAATCTTTTTGCTGAGCTCAACCGCAGGATTGCACGCACTCCTGCAGCTGAGCTGAAGCACACCCGCGTGAGCGTGCCGACACTCGTCAAGGCCCGCCTCGCACTTGCAGCACTGATGGGAAGAATCTCATGACCAAGTCCGTAGTCATTATTGGTGGCGGTATTGCCGGCCTCGCTTCAGCAGCACTACTTGCCCGCGATGGGTATCAGGTCACCCTGCTGGAAAAGCACACAGAGGTAGGCGGTCGTGCGGGAAGCTGGGAGAAGGACGGCTTCCGTTTCGACACTGGTCCTTCCTGGTATCTCATGCCCGAGGTCTTTGACCACTTTTACAAACTCATGGGCACCTCGAGTGATGAGCAGCTCAAGCTAACCAAGCTCAACCCCGGTTATCGTGTTCTGTTTGAAGAAGACGGTTTCTACCCAGCAACCCCTGTTGATGTCTTGGATAACCGCGAAGACAACCTCGAACTTTTTGAGAAGCTGGAACCCGGTTCACGTCCCGCCATGGAGCGCTACCTGGACTCTGCCAAAGACACGTATGAGATGGCAAAGAAGCGTTTCCTTTACACCAGCTTTGAAAAGTATGGCCCGCTGATGCGCGCCGACGTTCTGCGTCGCACCCCCAAATTGGCCAAGCTGCTCCAAGAGTCACTACATAAGTTCGCGTCGCGTCACGTCAGTGATCCCCGTCTGCAACAGATCCTGGGATACCCCGCCGTATTCCTAGGTTCTAGCCCCTTCATCACTCCTTCGATGTATCACCTGATGAGCTACCTCGACCTCGAAGATGGTGTGCTCTATGCCCAGGGTGGCTTCAACCGTGTGATCGAAAGCATCCGAGACATTGCGGTGGCTGAGGGTGTGAACCTCATTACCGAGGCAAACGTGTCCAAGATCCTCACGGTGGTGAACCCTGCTGGCCACAAGGCCAAAGCCAAAGCAGCCGGTGTTGAATACACCAAGGGCAAGTCCAAGACAGTAACCACTCTGGCTGCAGACATCGTGGTCTCTGCAGCGGACCTTCACTTCACCGAGACCGAGCTTCTTCCCGAATCATTACAGACCTATGGCGAAAGCTACTGGGAGAAGAAGGTCTCAGGCCCCAGTGCTGTCCTGGTCTACTTGGGCGTCAAGGGAGAAGTTCCTGAGCTTGAGCACCACACTTTGTTCTTCACGAACGATTGGGACGAAGACTTCAAGAAGATTTTTGGTGAAGAGACTTCGGTTCCTTCACCAGCAAATATCTATGTGTGCAAGCCGAGTGCAACGGATGCTTCTGTTGCGCCCAAGGGTGACACCAACTTGTTCATCTTGGTCCCCATTCCTGCCGATGTGACAATCGGTCAGGGTGGCATTGATGGCAAGGGAAGCAAGCAAGTTGAAGCAATCGCTAACAACGCCATTGACCAGATTGCTGTCTGGACTGGAGTTCCTGACTTGGCCAAGCGCATCACTGTTCGTCGCACGGTCGGCCCTGCAGACTTCGCCAACGACCTCAACTCTTGGAAAGGTGGAGCCCTCGGCCCCAGCCACATCCTTTCGCAGAGTGCATTCTTCCGCTCGGGCAACATCTCCAAGAAGGTGGAAGACCTGTACTACACCGGCGGCACCACCATCCCCGGCATCGGTCTGCCCATGTGTTTGATCTCTGCCGAGATCTTGGTCAAGCGCCTTCGTGGTGACACCACCACCGAGCCACTGCCCGAGCCTCTCTTTCCCACGGTCGACAAAACCGCATAAGTCAGATGAACTTTCTCTATCTCGCAGCACTGCTGGTGTCCCTCACCGGCATGGTGATGCTGGATAGACGGTTCACGCTGTTCTTTTGGCAGGATGCCCGCAGGGCAACACTGGTGCTGACCACGGGAATCGTGTTCTTCCTGATCTGGGATCTCACGGGCATTGATGCCGGTGTCTTTTTCCGCGGCGAAGGCCAATGGATGACCGGAATCCAACTCGCACCAGAACTTCCCCTGGAGGAAGTGTTCTTCCTCACCCTGCTGTGTTACATGACCATGAATGTATTCGTGGCTGTCAGCCGAGGCGTCAGTAAGTATGTGGCAAAGGCAGTGCCGAAGTGACCTACTCCGTTCTGAACTCTGTCTTTTTGGGCCTCGCCGTGTGGTTTGCTGTGATTGCCATCGTGGTGAGCAGTAGGCGGGGAGTGAAGTTCTCTACCCCTGTGTGGTGGACGTTTGGCATCACGCTGGTCATCATGATGATCACGACGGCCATCTTTGACAACGTCATTATTGGAGTGGGTCTGGTGGCATATGACCCCAGCACACTTCTGGGTAGCTACATTGGGCTCGCACCTCTGGAAGACTTTGGCTACACCCTCGCCGCCGTCATCATCTTGCCGGTGTTGTGGATTTTGTTGGGAACAAGGAAGAAGAGATGAACACACTGAAGCAACTCTTCGTTTCCTCCAGGCCCCTGTCCTGGATCAACACCGCATTCCCGTTCGCGGCTGCCTACTTGATGACCACACGCCAGGTTGATCTCACCTTCATTCTGGGCACCATCTTCTTCCTAATCCCCTACAACCTGGCGATGTATGGCATCAATGATGTCTTCGACTACGAGTCAGATATGCGTAACCCCCGCAAGGGTGGAGTTGAAGGAGCTGTGCTGGACCGCAGTCTTCACAAGGTCACCTTGTGGGCTGTGGTCATTACCAACATCCCGTTCCTGATCTATCTCGTTGCGATAGGCAACCTGGATGCGAACATCGTTCTGGCCGTGAGCATGTTTGCAGTTGTGGCCTACTCGATGAAGGGTTTGCGCTTTAAAGAGATTCCCTTCCTCGACTCTTTCACCAGCAGCACCCACTTCGTGAGCCCTGCCGTTTATGGAGTGGTCTTGGCCGGCGCCACCTTCACACCTGACCTGTGGCTGATCTTGAACGCGTTCTTCCTCTGGGGAATGGCCTCTCACGCTTTCGGCGCAGTTCAGGACATTCAGGCAGACAGGGAGGGAGAGCTCTCCTCTATTGCCACCGTTATTGGCGCTGCAAACACCTCTCGCTTTGCTCTTGCTTGCTACGCGCTCGCCGGAGTACTCATTCTTTCTGGCGCGTTCTTTACCGAACCCACCTGGCCCTACTGGGTTGCTGCAGCGACTGCCGTTCCCTATATCCTCATGGTCTGGCCATTTAGGAACCTCAGCGATGCTGACTGTGAGCAGGCCAACCGTGGCTGGAAGAAGTTTCTCGGGATTAACTTCTTTGCTGGCTTTATCGTGACGATGTTGCTGATCTTTACCTGGCTGCACGGGTAACAAGTTCTGCACAGTTCGGTGCAATTCGAGATGTCAACGGATCCCCAACTCTTCGAGTTGGGGATCTGTTTGTTCTGCCAGA
>NZ_JAVWTF010000004.1:0-4255 GCF_036667855.1 Aurantimicrobium sp.
CCCACTTCCCCGCATCGGCGAACTGGTCATCTCCGAGTTTCACACCCGTCTCGGAATAAGGATTCGTGGGGTGTGGCAAGGACAAACTCATGGCCATATCGAGATAGTCCGCATTCGCCGCGAGCGCACCGGCAAAGATGGTCTGGACAAACTTAGGCTCCACTGCGTTCATGACGTGCGTAGCTCCGTGTCGAAGAGCAACCTCCGTGACACTCTCGGGCTTCGAGGCATCAATCTGGTCAGCGATGAACCGACCCTCGATGGCGGCAGCGCCATGCTTGTCCTTGAGCCACGCGATCGTGCGCTGCGCCCTGGTGATGTCATAGTCAGTCACCACCATGACCTCGAAGAAGGACCGACGTGCGGAAATCTTGGCAATGGCGTCTCCGACGCCACCAGCGCCAACAAGCAGGATTCTCATATTCCTGACGTTACTCCTGGAAGTAGAGGCTGTGACTGTGTCTTCGCTGACAAGTAGTCTGGTGGGGAAGACGCAGCAGCGTCCATCCCAGCGAAATTGAGTAGCGATGACAACCCCCAACCCTGCACCCTCGGCGACTCGTCGATCGCGTGCTCTGCGGGTTGTTCCTCTGCTGGGTCCGGCACTCGTGGCGGGTGTGGCCTATCTGGATCCCGGCAATGTTGCCAGCAACATGACCGCCGGCGCACAGTTCGGCTATCTCCTGGTCTGGGTAGTCGTCGTGGGCAACTTGGTTGCCTGGTTGGTGCAATATCTCTCGGCCAAGTTGGGACTGGCCACCGGTAAATCTCTCACCCAGATTCTCGGAGAACGCATCAAGAACAAATGGCTCCGCCGAGGCTTCTGGGTTCAGGCAGAGATTGTCGCCATGGCGACGGACCTCGCCGAGGTCGTCGGTGGCGCCATCGCCTTCAACCTGTTATTCGGTTTCCCCTTGCTTGCCGGCGGCATGGTGATGGGTCTGTTGTCCTTACTCTTACTGTCCCTTCGTGATCGCTCAGGTGCGAAGGCTTTTGAGCGCGTCATCATCGCGCTGCTGTTGATTATTGCCATTGGCTTCGGCATGGGTCTCGTTGTGGCACCACCAGACCCCAGTTCGCTGCTGGGTGGACTGATGCCACGCTTTGATGGCGCAGCTTCTGTGTTGCTGGCGGCGTCCATTTTGGGTGCGACGATCATGCCGCATGCTATTTATGCGCACTCGGCACTGACTCGGGATCGCTTTGGCTTGGTTCTTGCTGGCGTGGAACGCGGCAAGATTCTCAAGGCCACCCGCGTAGATGTCACTGTGGCATTGGTGATTGCCGGCGGTGTGAACCTGGCCATCTTGCTCACAGCAGCAGTGAGCCTGCAGGGAGTTCCCGGCACCGACACCCTCGAGGGTGTTTATGCGGCGTTGAACAACAATTTGGGGCCCGTCATAGCCGTGTTGTTTGCGGTGGGACTGCTGGCATCTGGCTTGGCATCAACCTCGGTGGGAGCCTATGCCGGGGCCGAGATCATGAGCGGTCTGACCGATATTCAGATTCCGTTGCTGTGGCGTCGGGTCATCACGTTGATCCCCGCCTTCATCATCTTGAGTATTGGCGCTGACCCCACCTGGGCACTGATTATTAGCCAGGTAGTGCTGTCCTTCGGCATTCCCTTTGCGCTGATTCCTTTGGTGATCTTCACCAGGGACAAGTCCATCTTGGGCGTAGATATCAACTCAGGTGTGACCACAACCTTGGCAGTGTTGGCATCGGTGTTCGTTATTGGATTGAACGCGGTGCTGCTCTGGATTACCTTCGCTGGCTAGCTGGAGAAGTTAAAGCGAAAGGGCGCCAACTCCGAAGAGTTGACGCCCTGAAGCGTGTAGTAGCTGAGACTACTTGAGGACGACGGTTGCGCCAGCCTCGGTAAGAGCAGCCTTTGCCTTCTCTGCAGCGTCCTTGTTTGCGCCTTCGAGAACGGTTGCAGGTGCACCATCAACGAGTGCCTTAGCCTCACCCAGACCGAGGTTGGTGATGGTACGCACCTCCTTGATGACAGCAATCTTGTTTGCGCCAGCAGCCTCGAGAACGACGTCAAAAGAGTCCTTCTCTTCAGCAGCTTCAGCAGCTGCAGGTGCAGCGCCGCCAGCGGCAGCAACAGCTACGGGAGCTGCAGCGGTGACCTCGAAGGTCTCCTCGAATGCCTTAACGAACTCGCTGAGCTCGATGAGCGAGAGCTCCTTGAAAGCCTCGATGAGCTGCTCAGTTGAGAGCTTTGCCATGATTTTCTCCTTGTTGTTATTTCGTCTAAACCGATAACTAGTAAGTGACTAGTTGCCGGACTCTTGCTTTGCACGCAGTGCGTCGACTGTGCGAACAGCCTTCGACAGTGGTGCGGTGAACAGGTATGCGGCACCGAAGAGAGAGGCCTTTGCAGCTCCGGCAAACTTAGCCAGAAGTACTTCGCGGGACTCGAGATCGGCGAGCTTTCCAACCTCAGCAGCGTCGAGAGGCTTACCGTCGAAGTAGCCGCCCTTCAAAATGAGCTGAGGGTTTGCCTTGGCAAAGGTACGCAGGGCCTTCGCAACAGCGACAGCGTCGCCGTGCACGAATGCGATAGCCGATGGGCCAGCAAGCTGGTCATCGAGACCGGTGATGCCAGCCTTAGCGGCGGCAATCTTGGTCAGCGTGTTCTTTACCACGGCGTAAGTCGCGTGCTCACTGATGGACTTGCGCAGCTCCTTGAGCTGAGCAACAGTGAGGCCGCGGTACTCGGTGAGCAGAACTGCATTCGAACCAGAGAAATTCTTCTCGAGTTCGGAGAGCATTGCTTCCTTGTTCGCCATGGCGCTCCTTGTGGTTTCTCACACCCCACTTGTGTGGAGTGATTAGCCTCAGACCGCTCAAACTAAAAAAGCTCCAGCGCAGGGCTGGAGCGAAAGAAAACACGCGAACGTATTAATCACTTACAGGTTCCTGCGCGGGTCTCCGTCGAAACGAAACTTAGATTGGGGCTTTCTGACGAAAGCACACCAATAACCAGCGGTCTTTGGTTATCTCTAGGTTAGGTGAGAAACACTTCCTCTGGCAAATCGGTAGACTAAAGACTTCCCTCCCCTGTTAGCGCTGATGCTCACATCGGATGCCTGTGAGATAGGCATCACAAAGTGAGTTTTGGCTTGTCACGAAGATTTGAGGCCTCGTGAACGCTGTTGTAACCCTGACCCCCGCTCCCGTGCTGGACCGCACCTACCTTGCTGAAGATCTGACTGTCGGCAAAGTGAACCGTGCGTATGAAGTCCACGAATACATGAGCGGTAAGGGCCTGAATGTGGCCCGCACCCTGCACCTGGCTAAGCACCCTGTCTCGGCTGTGCTCCCCATTGGTATGCAGGACCAGTACCTTCTCTTCTCCACTCCCTTCCCACAGATCCTGCGCATCATGCCCGTTCAGGGTCGTGTTCGCGTGAACACCACTGTGGTTGAGCGTGGTGGTCGCACCACCAACATCAACCAGCAGGCGATCCCTTTCACCACTGAAGACTGGCGCAATGTTGTCGAGACCACGCTCGAGCAAGTCTCAGACATGAACGCTGACTGGCTGGTCGTATCCGGTATGCACCCCAAGATGATTGACACCGGTCTCCCCATCGACCTCAGCGAGCTATTCTCTCGTGCCCGTGACTTGGGTGCTCGTGTGGGTCTGGACACCTCCGGTCCCGAACTCAAGCACTGGGGTCGCAGCGGTGAGGTCAACCTGATCAAGCCCAACGCTGATGAACTTGCTTCTCTCGTCGGCCACGAACTCCACACTCTTGGTGATGTCATCGAAGCTGGTCGTGAGCTCATCTCGACCGGTCTGGAAATCGCCCTAGTGAGCCTGGGACCCGATGGCGCTATCGCCATCACCGCCGATGATGTTGTCTGGGCTTCGGCTGTTGCTCCCGAGGTCATCAACACCACTGGTGCTGGTGACGCATTCCTTGCTGGCTTCCTCAGCCAGGTTGTCAGCCCAGAAGCTTCTGCTGCTGGCCGCGAAGCAGGAACTCTTCCTGCACTAAGCCCCGAGGCTGCTTTGACTACAGGGTGCTCATGGGGTGCTCTGGCAGTGTCTCTGCCCACTACCTTGATCAGCTCCTTCGGAGATGCTCCGGTAGCTCAGCTGCGTGAGGTTGACCCGAACTACGCACTCCTCGAGAAGGCAACTGTTCGCTACTAGAGCGAGCAGCACACCAACCAAAAGATTCAGCAAGGAAAGCCCCGCAGATGTGAACTGAACCCCAAATGTTGGACTCGTAATAGA
>NZ_JAVWTF010000004.1:4265-59229 GCF_036667855.1 Aurantimicrobium sp.
GCAAACTTAGAAACGGCTCCCTATTAGAACTCCAACTTTTGGGGTTCAGTTCAATGCGGGGCTTTCCTTATGTGTAGAAGCAATTACTGTGCAGCTGGCAGGCTCACAGTGAACATGGTCTTACCGGGTTCACTCGTCACCGTCACTGTTCCATGGTGGGCCTGAACAACAGCATTGACAATGGCCAAGCCCAGTCCGGTGCTTCCGGTTGCACGCGTGCGGGAAGCGTCTCCTCGAGTGAAACGTTCGAACAACTCCGGCATCTGTTCTTGAGGGATACCAGGACCGTTATCAATCACCTTGAGCAGAACATTCTCGTCGTGCTTTTCCAGCACCACCTGAACTGTGGAGCCAGCAGGTGTGTGAACCCTGGCATTCGCCAACAGGTTCACCACGACCTGGTGCAAGCGAGCCTGGTCACCGATGACTTCGAGAGGTTCTTCGGGAAGTTCCATATCCCAGGTGTGATCCGGTCCGGCAGCGTGAGCATCGCTCACAGCGTCGACAATGATGCGGGAGAGATCAACCGGGCTGTTCTGGAGTTCACGGCCTTCGTCCAGGCGAGCTAAGAGTAAGAGATCTTCGACCAACCCGGTCATGCGGGTTGCTTCAGATTCGATGCGGTTCAGTGAGTGACGAACATCCTCGGGGAGCTCGGCACCACTGCGCCTGGTGAGTTCGGCATAGCCGCGAATAGAGGCCAGGGGCGTGCGCAGTTCGTGGCTGGCATCCGCCACGAAGCGGCGCACCTTCTCTTCGCTGGCTTGGCGGGCAGCGAAGGCACGAGAGATGTGACCGAGCATGTGGTTGAAGGCAGAGCCCACACGACCCACCTCGGTGCGGGGATCGGTGTCGTCTTCACTGACACGTTCCGCTAAATCAACATCACCCTTATCGAGGGGAAGCTCAGCAACGCGAGTTGCTGAATCTGCAACACGATCGAGCGGGCGCAATTCGTAACGAATGAGCAAACGACCAGCAATGATGACCGCTCCCACACCAAATGCGGTCACCAACAAGATGACGGTAATGAGTTGAGCACTGGCTGCATTGACTTCGGTCATCGGCAGAGCAATCACGAGCTTGGCATCGCCTGTGGTGTTGACCGCTATCGCGCGGTAGTCCTGGGACCCCTTGACGTGAATAGTGCTGGGCTCGCGGCTAACTTTCACCGTAGTGAAGTTCGAAATATCTCCGACATCGACCAGGCGAACTTCACCGCGGTCGTTCAAAATGCCAGCCGTGGTGGAGCCATTAGCGGCGACAATGGCGACGAGAGTTCCTGCAGCCTGACCGGGCGCCAACAAGGCATTGTTGGGGCGGTCATCGTGATCGTTATCACCATCGTTGTGGCCTGGGCGAACCGGAATACCGTCGGTGACGGCTTCCGTAGTTCGGATCACCGCACTGTTGAGCTGCGTGTCCAGTCGATCAACCAGGAAGGAGCGCAGCGACAACACACTGACGACACCAATCAGGGCCGCGGCAACCACTAAAAGAGCTGCCATTGTCACCGTGAGGCGGCGACGCAGCGTCCAGGGAGCGCGGGTGACTTTCGACATTATTCAGCCGGCTTGATCATGTAGCCAGCACCGCGAACGGTGTGCAGCATGGGCGAACCTTCGGCGTCAATCTTCTTGCGCAGGTAGGAGATGTAGATCTCCACGACTGAGCTCTTTCCACCAAAGTCGTAGTCCCAGACGCGGTCCAAAATTTGGCTCTTGCTCACCACGCGGCGAGGGTTACGCATGAGATAGCGCAGCAACTCAAACTCGGTTGCGGTCAGTTCAATGAGGCGACCAGCGCGGCGAACCTCGTGGCTGTCTTCATCCAGCTCGAGATCTCCCACAACTAGCACAGGGCTTTCGTTGGCATCCACGGTGAGGGTGGAGCGACGAATCAGTCCACGCAGTCGTGCCACAACTTCTTCCAAGCTAAAGGGCTTGGTCACATAGTCGTCACCGCCGGCGGTGAGACCGGCAATACGGTCATCGAGGGCATCCTTGGCGGTCAAGAATAGGACGGGAACATCATTGCCATCTGCGCGGAGGCGTTGAAGAACCTGGAGGCCGTCGATGTCAGGAAGCATGATGTCGAGAACGATCGCATCGGGGCGGAAATCACGCGCAGTGGCGATGGCGGATGAGCCATCGGCTGCGGTCTTGATTTCCCAGCCTTCATAACGCAAAGCCATCTGTAGTAGGTCGGTCAGCGAGGTTTCGTCGTCCACAACGAGGACACGGATGGGGGAACCATCGGCACGAGTGAGGCGGATGGGGGCTTGGGCAGTAGTTTCGTTCACATGATGAGTATGACGAAGTTTCCTATGAGAATCCTATGAACTGCCTAAGAAGGCTATGAATGTTCTGAGAGTGCGTCACTGCGGCGAGCGCACACACCGATGTCCGCAGGACAAGCCAGAATAGAGCTCGTGAGTTCAGCAGCTAACGTGGCCCAGATGCCCGAGACGAAGCCTCAGGCGGCCGAGCCTCACATTGCGTATCTCTCACGCATGGTCACCGATGGTTCGGATGAGGCCGCCTGGCTTCGTGCCCGCTCTCGTGGCATTACCGCAACGGATGTGGCCAAGCTCAACAGCGTGAACGCCATTCCCACTGCAGCCTTGGAAAAACTTCGCGGATCCAGCTTTACCGGAAACGTCTACACCGACCACGGCAAGGCCCGTGAACCGGTGATTGCGGCCTGGGTGAAAGAGAACTTCTCCATCGAACCCAGCTCTGCCTTGTTCCACTCGGAAGCAGAATCTCGTCACCTTGCCACGCCCGATGGCATTGGTGTGGTGGAGGAAACCCTCATTCTTGCTGAGATCAAAACCAGCCAAAAGCCCTTCGAAGGTGTCCCTGCTGGATATCTGCGTCAGGTCTACTGGCAGCAATACGTGCTCGGTGCTGAGCGCACCTTGTTCGTGTGGGAACAGCACGAAAACTTTGTGCCCGTCTCGGACACCCCCAAGCACATCTGGATAGAGCGCGATGAGCGCGCAATCCGCGATCTCGTCTATCTCGCAAACGGGCTCATTGGTGAGCTTCACCGCCTGACGAACTAAGGAACCACCATGGCACTACCTGAGATCCCCACCCTTGTCGGTGACTATGTTCGCTTAGAACCTTTGAGCCACGAACATGCGGCTGACCTCTCTATTGCCAGCGATGACGGCAAGCTGCACGAGCTGTGGTACACCTGGGTTCCTGACGCTGCCGGCATGACTGCCGAGATTGACCGCCGTCTCGGCCTCTATGAGCAGGGCACCATGATGCCGTTCGCCACTATTGATGTGGAGTCGGGTAAAGCCATTGGCATGACCACCTTCATGAACATGAAGCTCGAAAACTTCAAGGTCGAGATCGGGTCCACCTGGATGGCGGCCAGCTATCAGGGAACCGCTATCAACCCCGAAGCCAAGCTCCTTATGCTCAGCTATGCCTTCGACGTACTGGAATGCAACGCTGTTGAGCTGCGCACCCATGAGAAAAATGCGCAGTCTCGCGCTGCTATTGAAAAGCTGGGTGCCAAACTCGATGGCATGCTGCGCAATGACATGGTCATGGGCAATGGCACCCTGCGCAACACTGCGGTCTACTCCATCACCAAGGACGAGTGGCCTGGCGTGCATGACGGTCTCATTGCCCGCCTCGATGATCTCGAGCAGGCAGAAGAGGCCTAAAAACTAGCCTCGGTTATACGAACCGAGCGCCTCCACCAATGCCTCGTTGGCTTCAGGGGATCCCACTGAAATACGGATTCCAGTGCCGCTAAAGGCCCGACCAATGATGCCGCGGCTCATCAGGTGAGCTTGAAGGGCGTCGGTTTCTTCCCCTGCTGCAAGCCACACAAAGTTGGCCTGCGACGCAGGAGCGTCCCAGTCGGTTGTGGCGAGGTAAGCCTCAAGCTTGGCGCGCTCTTCGAGAAGAACATCAATGCGTGCCTGTAGTTCTGGCTCTGCCAACAGCGATGCCACACCGGCAGCCTGAGCAATGTCAGTCACGCCAAAGGGCAAAGCGACTTTGGCAAGACCTTCCATCACCTCGGGGCGTGCAACGGTGTAACCAAGACGCAGAGCGGCAAGGCCATAGGCCTTGGAGAAGGTGTGAAGAACTGCAACGTTGGGGAACTCGCGGTAGAGCTCCAAACCACGGGCAGCATCAGGATCGTTCTGGAAGTGAACGTACGCTTCGTCGATGACAACGAGAACGTGCGGGGGAACCTGTGCAAGGAATGCTCGCAGTTCTTCATGTCCCACGGCTGTTCCGGTGGGGTTGTTGGGCGTGCAAATGAAGATGACTTTGGTGGCAGGGGTAATCGCCGCGAGCATCGCGGGAAGATCATGACGGTGATCAGCAGTGAGAGGAACTTCCACCGGAGTAGCCCCGGCACCGCGCACCAAGATGGGATATGCCTCGAAGGAACGCCAGGCATACATCACTTCGTCCCCGTGTCCAGCGAAGGCACGAATGAGCTGACCGGCAACTTCTACAGACCCCGTGCCAAAAGCGAGTTCTGATTCCTTCACACCCAGACGCTGGGCCAAAGCTGCCGTGAGCTCAGGTGCTGCCATGTTGGGATAGCGGTGCATCGTGGATGCAGCATCCGTAATTGCTTGGATGACCGAGGGAAGGGGCGGGTAAGGGTTCTCGTTCGACGAGAGTTTGTACACCGGACCATCCCAGCCGTCCACGGTGGACTTCCCTGGCTTATAGGCAGGGATGTTCTCGATGTGGGCAGGCTGCTTAATCACAGTTCAACGATACCGGTGATAGTTACCGGCTCTTCTGCGTATCGAGAGGGAAAGTTAGATGCTGGGGTTTGACCCTAGGTCGGCGACGAGGGTTCCCCCGTTGAAGGTTGTGCCAACCTCACGGAAGTAGCCACCCAGGATTTTCTCAACAGGCAAGATTGAGCCCAGCTCGTCCCACTGCGAATCTCCGAGAGTCAACTCTGCGGTTCCGCCCCAGGCCTGACCGAGGTCAAGGTCAACGCCACCCATTGTGATGAGTTGGTCAAGAGAGTTACCAGCACCTGGAGTGATCGATGGAACCCAGCGGTTGTGAAGCATCTTGTGACCGTTGACGAAACCGTTGCTTTCGACGGGACCGGTCAGGGTCACCTTTGCTGAAGCGAGACGGTGGTCATAAGCAGCCAGGCTTGCACCGAACTTGGCGCCTGCTTCGAGGGTGGGGGTTGCCTTACCTCGGTTGTATACGCGAGTGGAGTGCATAGATCCCAGCTTCTTGGGGTAGCCCTGGAACCAGCCTCGAGCCATAGCGAAGTCTTTGGTAACCCAGATCGCGACGCAGCGACTGTAGGTGACGCCCTCGTACTTGCAGCGGACAACCACGAAGGTCTCCATGTACTGCGAGCGATCGGGATCGAGCAGTTCTTCGAAGTCGTCAGAGCAGGACTGCCAGTCGGCCCAGATCAGTGCCACAGCACCGGGCTCTTCGTCGGCAAGCTCGAGCTCGGGAGGGAGGATGGCGCGCACGTTGGCAGGATCGGTCAGGTACTCAACAGTGAGCAGTGTTCCGGAATAGTGCCAGGGCATCTCGGGGATGATGGCGCTTTTACCTGTGGGGGTCTTGGGGGCAAGGAAGCCTTTAAGTTCACTCATGACATAAGAGTTTATAGGTCATTCGTATCCAAACAAACATAAATTCGTAACAAGTTGTTTACAGAAAATATTCCATATTCTTTGCCCAAAAGTTATAGTCTGAACTTGACGTAGCCACTGCTTTATTGGCAATGTTGAAACATCGTTTCTATCCAAACGATTTATGAACTCAATGAGGAGATCAAATAATGTCATCCACTCAGACAACTGAGGACGGAAAACTTAGCAAGGGCCGTCTCGGCGTTGCGGGTATCGTCTTCTTCGTTGTAGCTGCATCGGCCCCTATGGCCGGTATGACTGGTGTTGTTCCAGTAGCTACTGTCCTAGGAAACGGAGCAGCCGTACCTGGTGCATACGTTTTCGTAGGTCTTATCCTGCTCCTGTTCAGCGTGGGCTTCACCGCGATGAGCCACAAGGTCACCAACGCAGGTGCGTTCTTTGCATACGTAGGTAAGGGCCTTGGCGTCAACATGGGTGTGGGCTCGGCCTTCGTCTCCATCTTGGCTTACCTCACAGTGCAGCTTGCTGTCTTCGGATTCTTCGGCGCGATGATGAACATTACTTTCGCCAGCTTGGGTCTTGACATCAACTGGTTCATCTGGTGCGTCATTGGATGGCTAGCTGTCACTTTCCTCTCGCTCATGAGTGTTGAGGTGGGTGCAAAGTTCCTTGGTGTTCTCACCACGCTTGAAGTTGTGTCCATGTTCATCGTTGCTGTCGCAATCCTCGCAAACGGTGGCCCTGAAGGCCTCAACTTCCAGGCAAGCTTCGATCCTTCACTGGTATTCGCTGGAGGCTTCACCGGTACCGCTGGTATTGCTATCGCCTTCGCTTTCGCTTCCTTCATTGGTTTCGAATCAACCGCTATCTATGGTGAAGAAGCAAAGGACCCCAAGAAGGCTGTGCGTCGTGCAACCTACTGGGCAGTTGGAATCATCGCTGGTCTGTTTGCAATCGTGAGCTTCGCCATGATGACCGGTATGGGTGCCTCTGAAGCAATCAACCAGACACTCGAGCGTTCAAGTGTTGACGGAAACCCGCTAGTTGACCCAGCTGCAGTTCTGTTCTCTCTTGCCTCTGAGTACGTTGGTCCCTGGATGGCTCAGCTCATGGGAATCCTGGTTATCACCAGCCTCTTCGCAGGTCTGCTTGCTTTCCAGAACGCAGCCTCTCGCTACTTCTTCGCAATGGCACGTGGTGGTGTTCTTCCAGCTCGTCTGGCAAACACTAACCGCCGCGGGGCTCCTGCTGGTGGCGTATGGACCACTTCGATCATCACTTTGATCGTGATGGGTCTGTTTGCAATCTTCGCTCTCGACCCCGTACTCAACCTGTTCTACTGGATGAGCACCGTCGCCGTTCTTGCAATCGTTCTCGTCGAGATCTTCGTCAGCATTGCTGTGATCGCGTACTTCATGAAGAACGAAGGCGCTAACGTCTGGCAAGGCAAGATTGCTCCCGCACTGGCAGCAATTGGTATGGCTTTGGCAATGTACCTCGTCGTCGCTCGCTTCAACCTGCTTGCAGGAACGGTTGCAGACGGCGTCGACCCCACACTGCCTGAGAGCGCATTCGCACTGAGCCCACTTGGTTGGTTCCTCGTTGCGCTGCCCCTCATTTTCCTTGTCATCGGATTGATCAGTGGAGTGGTCAACAAGAAGGAAAACAAGTCACTGACAGAGGACATCCTGTCCTAATCAAAAGTAAGTACTGGGGCGCTCACCTGAATATGGTGGGCGCCCCTTCTTTATGTGCAGGCTCATGGCCGCGGAATGCACGAAGGCCCTCGCAGAGCGAGGGCCTTCGTGCTTATTGTTCTTATAGCTTGATATAGGTGGTCTTCAACTCGGTGTACTTCTCGAGTGCGTGACGTGACTTGTCGCGACCATTACCGCTCATCTTAAAACCGCCAAAGGGAACCGTGAGGTCACCTTCTTCATAGCAGTTGACCCACACGGTTCCAGCACGAATCTGACGAGCTAGGCGGTGGACCTTGGAAACGTTAGCAGTCCAGAGACCAGCAGCGAGACCATAGTCAGAATTGTTGGCCACACGAATGGCTTCCTCATCGTCCTTGACGGTGGTAACCGACAACACTGGGCCAAAGATCTCTTCTTGAGCCAGGGCAGAGTCAGGGTTCACGTTGATGAACATCGTGGGTTCGTAATAGGCGCCGCCAGCTAGAGGGGCACTGAGCTCGACGGAGTGACCTCCCAAAGCCAGTGTGGAACCATCTGCAATACCGCGATCCACGTGAGCCTGTACCTCAGCACGGCGTGAAGAGGAGGCCAGTGGCCCCATCTTGGTTGAAGGGTCGAAAGGATCTCCAGGCTTGTAGTTCTCAGCAGCCTTGATGACGCCAGCGATGACCTCATCGGCAACATCCTGGTGAACTATCAACCGCGAAGGAGCTGTACACATCTGGCCTGTATTGAAGAAGATTCCCCAGGCGGCTGTGTCGATGGCAGTTTGCAGATCTGGTGCATCCGGAAGGATGATGTTCGGTGACTTGCCCCCTAGCTCCAGCCACACGCGCTTGAGATTCGACTGCGCTGCATATTCCATATAGGCACGGCCCACTTCGGTGGAACCGGTGAATGCCAGTGAATCAATAGCGTGGTGCAGACCGAGTCCCTTGCCAATGACAGATCCACGTCCAGGCAATACGTTGAAGACACCCGCAGGAATACCAGCCTCAAGAGCCAACTCGGCGATACGAACAGCAGTGAGTGGAGTGAGGTCGGCAGGCTTGTGCACGACGGTGCAGCCCACTGCAAGAGCGGGAGCAATCTTCCACGCTGACAATGTCAGCGGGAAGTTCCACGGCGTCACGACTGCCACAACACCCACAGGTTCACGGGTAATCAGTGCGAGGTCGTCCTCACCTACGGGCGAGATCTCATCGAGTTCTTTATCTGCCATCTCGGCATACCAGCGGTAGGTGTTGATCAGTGCTCGAAGCTCAATGCCCCAGGCATCGGCAATGGGCTTGCCCATTTCGATGCTGAGCATGGTTGCCAACTCAGTGCGGTGCTGTTCCATCAACGCCACCCATGCCAGCATGAGCTCCTTGCGTTGCTTCGGAGCCATGCGAGGCCAGGGACCTTCATCAAAGGCACGACGAGCTGCACTGACCGCCATCTCGAGTTCATCTGAAGTTGCGTAGGGAACCTGCGTGACGGTGGAACCATCACGAGGGGTGACCAGTGCAACATAAGAATCATCTCGGGCGGCTTGAGGCTTGCCATCGATGATCATGGCCTCAGGCCACTTAATGGTGTTGGCGTAGTCGGTCCATTCCTGAACTGATTTCGTGGGGAAGTTCACGTGCTGTCCTTTGATTGAAGAGAAAAGTTAGGCGACGGTCAGGACCACGCGACCGCGGATTTCACCGCGGCGCAGACGGTCCAACGCTTCTTGCGCATCATCAAGAGGCATGGTTTCGACAAGGTGCTTAACACCCTGCGTGCGGACGAACTCAAGAAGCTCCTTGAGTTCTTCCAAGCTTCCCCAGATGCTGGTAGTCAGCACTGCTTCACTGGGGATGACACCGACACCGAACTCGAGGCGGCCACCAGCGAGACCCACAACAACCAGAATGCCCTGGCGGTTGACAGCCCCTGCAGCTGCTTCCATGGTGGGCTTGGCGCCCACAAAATCGATGATGGCGTCATACTTCACACCTTCTGGCAATTGCTTGAGCGCGTGATCTGCGCCGAGTTCCTTGGCAGCGGCGAGCTTGTCGTCCGCCATGTCCAGGACGGTTAGTTCAACATTGGCCAGTTTCTTCATGAACTGGATGGCGAACTGGCCCAAACCTCCGGCACCAATAATGACTGCCTTGGCCCCGGGAACATTGAGGTGAGGCATGGTGCGCTTAACGGCACGGAAAGCGGTAAGACCACCACAAGCCAACGGTGCTGTAGTTGCAGGGTCAAGATCACCGATGGGAATCAAGTAATCACGGCTGGGTACTCGCATGTATTCGGAGTAGCCACCGTCATCGACCACACCTGCTTCGTGACTGTTGGCGCAGATCATTTCAAGACCTGCGTTGCACTGGCGGCAATCAGGCTTTCGGCACCCCCAGGGTGCATAAAGAAGAACGCGACCCAGCTCGGCATGTTCACCCACAACTTCGTGACCGAGGACTAACGGAAGTGGTCCACCGAAGTGTCCATCTGCGACGTGAATGTCTGAGTGGCACACACCACAGGCAATGACTTTGATGATTTCTTCGCCTGGTGCCGTGGCGACGGGAATCTCTCGTTCTTCCAGTACTAATGGCTTGTTTGCTTCAACCAATACCAGCGTTTTCACGAGACCTCCACAGTGAGAAAGTCCGGCAATAGTTGCCGGAGAAGTAACCCTCGGTTACTCTATATATTGTATATCCGTTTACTGGATATGTAACTCAAAGATGAGGAACCATGGCATCACACACTGCTTCTGCCCCCGCCACGATGGCTGACTGCGCCAAGATCATCGAGCAAAACAAGATCCATACCGTCGAGTGCATCTTCACCGACACATGGGGAATGCCTCGAGGTAAGCGCCTTCCGGTAGAGCAGTTCCTTTCTGGTGCAGGCTTTGCCATCTCTGGTGTCGCATTCTCCTGGAACTTCCGTTCCGACGTGGAAGCAACCCCCTGGTTTGAACGCGACATGGGCGCCCCTGACATGAAGGCAGTGCCTGACCTGCAGTCCTTCCGCATTGCGGGCTGGGAAGACGGCATGGCCACCGTCATGTGCGACATGGTCGATGGCCACACCGGAGAGCCCGTCACCATGGACGGCCGCGGAATGCTGAAGAAGACTCTGGCGTCATTCCTGGAGCTTGGCTACAAGGTCGACATGGCCACTGAGTTGGAGTTCCACCTCTTCAACGATGACTGGACCCCCATCTCGGACCAGGCCTACTGCTACTCCATGGACCGTGCAGATGAACTCGAGGCTGTCATTGGTGGCATCCGTCACGCTCTCGAGCGCTCGGGTATTGAAGTTGAGGCTTCCAACGTCGAATATGGTCCCTCTCAGATTGAGATCAACCTCAAGTACGACAACGCTCTGACCATGGTGGATAAGACCATCTTGTTCCGCCACATTGTGCGGCGCGTCGCACGACAAAACAATTTGCACGCCACCTTCATGGCCAAGCCAATTAACGGTGGTGCCGGTTCGGGAATGCACGTTCACATGAGCGTCACCGATAAGAACGGTAAGAACCTCTTCGCTGCGAAAGACTCAGACCACCCCGTTCACTCTAATTTGATGCGCAAGGTTCTCGCTGGAATCCTTCAGCACAACCTCGAGCTGCAAATTATTGCCCAGCCCACTCAGAATGACTACAAGCGCATCGTGGACTACTCGTTCTCCCCCACTCAAGTCTGTTGGGGGCTCGATAACCGGCTTGTTGGCGTTCGCTGCATCACCGATGCGGGACCTGGCACGCGTATTGAAGTTCGCTGGGCTGCGGCTGACTCCAACCCCTATCTTGTAGCTCAGGGCTACCTCCAGGCCGCCCTCGATGGCATCAAGAATGACTACCCGCTGATCCCGCAGTCCATCGGTGACGTTCACCTGGATGAGAGCTTGGTTCGTTTTGCCACCAGCATGCGTGACTCGTTAGCAAACTTCTCATCCAGTGACTGGACGCTCGAATGCTTCGGTAAAGATTTCGTAGAAAACTTCACTGTGATGCAGCAGAACGAAATGGCTGCATTTGCCGCCTGGGTTACCGACTGGGAAACCCAGCGTTACCGCGACGTCATCTAACTAAAGGAACATTCGTGTCCAAGACAATCCTGCTCATCACGCATGAGGAAACCGTCGCATCCGACTATGGATACGTCGCGAGTTATCTGACTGAACTTGGCCACACCGTGCTTCACCACGAAGTGCTCAAGGCGACCCCTGAACATGATGGTTTCCTCGAAGCAAATACCGATTTCCCCTCACTTGAGGGAATCGACTCCGTCATCATGTTCGGTTCTTTCACTCACGCCTACAACCCCAACACTCGCGTGTGGGTTGAGCTAGAGATTGACTTCATCCGCGCTGTTCGCGAGCGAGGAACTCCCTATCTCGGAATATGCTTTGGCGCCCAGCTTCTGGCAGAAGTATTGGGCGGCCGAACCATCAAAGCAGAGCGTATGGAGGTGGGCATGATCAATTTCGACACTTTCGAAGGATGCCCCACAGCTCCTGGCCCCTGGTTCTCGTGGCACAACGACATCGTTGAGCTACCTGAAGATGTAGAAGTTCTTGCCCGCAATGAGATTGCCCCTCAAGTGTTCCGTGCTGGAAACTCTCTAGGTGTTCAATTCCACCCCGAAGTCACTACTGAACTCATGAATGAGTGGCTGCGGGTGGGCGGAGATGAACTCACCGGAAACTTCACCGCAGAAGAGTTTCGTCAGGAATGGGATGCCAAGGGTAAATATGCCCAAGCTCACGGCCGGGAACTCATTGACTGGTTCCTCACGGTCGAACCAGTCTCCGTGTAGTTCACAAGAAAACCCCCGCCGGATTACGGCGGGGGTTTTCTGTTGCCTTCAGGCGTTGGAGGTGCTTAGAAGGTTTCTTTGCGCTTCATCGTGAAGTAACGAATCTCTTGGTATTCCTCGAGGCCTTCCGCTCCACCTTCGCGACCGGTTCCTGATGCCTTCACACCACCGAAGGGTGCCGCAATGTTGGAGAGCAAACCATTATTGATACCAACCATGCCGGTCTCGAGGGCTTCGGCAACGTTGATGGCGCGGTCGAGGTTTTCCGTGAACACGAACGCAGCAAGACCGAACTCAGTGTCATTAGCTTTCGCAATAACTTCTTCTTGAGTCTTAAAGCGCGTGATTGCGGCAACGGGACCAAATATTTCCGTGGTGGCAATGTCTGCATTCGCAGGAACATTGTCGAGAACCGTGGGCTCGAAGAAGTGACCTTCATGATCAGGCGCCTTTCCACCGGTGCGGAGAGTTGCACCCTTAGCGACAGCGTCGTTGACCAGGTGAGTGAGGCGCGCAACAGCACGGTCATCGATAACGGGACCGAGGTCTACATCCTTGTTCATGGCATTACCCAGTTTGAATGCAGCCATCTTGGCGGTGAAGCCGTCAATGAAAGCATCGGCGATGCCTTCTTGAACAAACATGCGGTTGGCGGCTACACAGGTCTGTCCACCATTACGCATCTTGGCCAGGATTGCTCCCTCAATGGCGCGATCAAGATCTGCATCATCAAAGACGATGAGGGGAGCATTACCGCCGAGCTCCATCGAGCTCTTGACGATGTTCTTGGCAGCCAGTTCCATGAGTGTGCTACCCACGGGAGTGGATCCAGTAAAGGAAATCTTGCGCACGCGCTGGTCAGCCAACAGGGTTGAGCTAAAGCCAGGAGCGTCAGTTGTGGTGATGACCTGGACCAGGTCCTCGGGGACACCTGCCTGAATCATGAGATCCAAAACAACCACAGTGGTCAACGGGGTGAGATTGGCAGGCTTGACCACACACGCACAACCTGCAGCGAGCGCGGGAGCAATCTTGCGCGTTGCCATCGCCATGGGGAAGTTCCATGGGGCAATCAGCACGGCATTACCTACTGGTGCACGACGAACCAGGATGGTCGCGTCCCCTGCCGGCGAATCACGATAGAGACCCTGAGCACGCAGTGCCTCTTCTGCAAACCAACGAACATAGTCAGCGGAGTACTGAACTTCGGCATAACCTTCAGACAGCGGCTTGCCCATCTCACGGGAGATGACGTAGGCAAGGGTGTCCTTGTTCTCAATCAACTTGGCATAGACCGCGTGCAGAATGTCCGAACGGTGACGTGGACTCTTCTTTGCCCATTGCTTACCCGCGGCATCGGCCTTGGTCAGGGCCTGCAGAGCATGCTCGGGAGTGTGATCTGGCAGGGTGCCAATGACCTTCTCCGTTGCAGGGTCAATGACATCGAAGCTGGTGTTGCTTGGCAACAGTCGAGAGACATTGATGCTGGCAAGAGCCTTCTCTGATGCTGCGAGAAGATCAGCGTCTGGGGTGAAGTACGACATTGTGCTTACCTTTTCTTAGAGTCCACCGCGAGCAATGAGCTGCGCTGCAATCACGTTCTTTTGAATCTCGTTGGTGCCCTCTCCCACAATCATGAGTGGAGCATCACGGAAGTAACGTTCAACATCGTATTCGGTTGAGTAGCCATACCCACCGTGAATACGGATGGCGTTGAGGGCAATCTCCATGGCGACCTCGGAGGCGAACAGCTTGGCCATTCCTGCTTCCATGTCACAGCGTTCGCCGCTTTCATACTTTTCAGCAGCAAAGAGAGTGAGCTGACGAGCAGCGGTGAGCTTGGTTGCCATGTCTGCAAGGTAGTTACCAATGGACTGGTGCTTCCAAATGGCCTTGCCGAAGGTTTCACGCTCTTGTGAGTACTTGATGGAATCTTCCAGAGCAGCGGCAGCGACACCGAGTGAGCGGGCAGCGACCTGAATACGTCCGACCTCGAGTCCCTTCATGAACTGGGCAAAGCCCTTGCCGGGTTCCCCACCCAAAATCTGGGCTGCAGGAGTGCGGTAGTCATCAAATGAAATCTCACAAGACTCCACACCCTTGTAACCAAGCTTGGGGAGGTCGCGAGAAATGTTCATGCCCTCACCTGGTTCAACCAGGATGATGGACATTCCGCTATGACGAGGCTCAGCGTTGGGGTCTGTCTTGGCAAGAAGTGCAATCAGGCCGGAGCGACGAGCGTTGGAGATCCAGGTCTTCGAACCGCTAATAACGAGGTCATCTCCGTCTGCGCGAGCAACGGTAGAGATGGCTTGGAGGTCCGAACCACCACTGGGCTCAGTCAGGGCCATGGTGGCACGCAGTTCACCGGTAGCCATCAGGGGAAGATACTTGCTTTTCTGCTCTTCGGTGCCATACATGGTCAGCAGCTTGGCCACAACGGTGTGACCACCCATGGCGCCTGAAAGGCTCATCCAACCGCGAGCAAGCTCTTCTGTGACCTGAACATAGGCAGGCATGGAGATGGGCAGACCGTCATACTCCTCGGGAACGGCGAGGCCGTAGATTCCCATCTCTTTCATCTGTTCAATCCACGCCTCGGGGTACTCATTGGCGTGCTCAACTTCATTGACGGTGGGCTTCACATCACGATCAATAAATGCTCGGACAGTGTCGACGAGCATCTGTTCTTCTTCGGTGAGAGAGGTAGTCATAAAAACAAAATATATCATATTGACAGTGCTCGGCAAGGCTATAGGGAATATTATGTAAGAAGCACACTCGCCCGGAATTCCGGGCTTCTTCCCGGTGTGTGAGACGAGGAGCACTGCTGATAATGAACGCACGAATTCGCCCCGTTCGCCCTCAGTTGGGTGACGAAGCAGCTTCGTTCTTGCGTGACCAGATCACATCTGGCACTCTCGCCGCTGGCGCCCCTGTCCGCCCTGAGACGGTGGCAGATGAGCTCGGTATCTCGACAACTCCTGCTCGCGAAGCACTCCAAGCACTCCGTGCTGAAGGATTCCTTGATCTTGCTCCTCGCCGCGGATTCACGGTTGCCAAAGTAGACGGCAACGACGTCCGAGACATGTTCTTGGTTCAGTCCATGGTGGCCGGGGAGCTTGCAGCACGTGCCGCATCCAAGGCAACTCCAGAAACTATTGCTGCCCTGGATGAGATCCACACCGAGCTCACCGCAGCCGCAAACCGTGGGGACCTGGCTTCCCTCGAAGAGCTCAACCACGCTTTCCACCGCGAAATTAACCTCGCAGCTGATGCCCCGCGTCTGGCCTGGGTTATCAAGCTTGTTTCCCGTTATGCCCCTCGTCGCTTCTATGCCTCGATCAACGGCTGGCCCGAAACCACCGTTCACGACCACACCGGATTGCTCGAAGCTATCCGTGCAGGAGACGCAGAACGCGCTCGCACGGAGATGACCGAGCACGTGCGTCACGCTGGCGAGCAGCTTGCCAGCCACATCGACGCCCGCATCGCAGCTCAGGGCTAACTCGTAACACCCCTGGATGACTGACTACTAGCGCTTTCTTCACTTTGGTATATAATATTTTCTGTTACTCGGTGAGAGGAAAACAGTAGTGAAAATCGTCGTTTTGATGAAGCAGGTGCCCGACACCTGGGGCGAGCGCAAGCTCGATACCACCACAGGCTGGGTTGACCGCGTGGGCGGTGACAATGTCATTGATGAAATCAATGAGCGTGCCCTCGAAGTAGCTCTCTCCTATAAAGACAGTGACAAGTCTGCAGAAGTCATCGTGATGACCATGGCACCAGGCGATGTCAGTGATTCGCTGAAGAAAGCACTCGCCATGGGCTGCGACTCCGCCATCCACATCCAAGATAATGGCCTGGCAGGTGCAGACGCCGGCATGACCGCAGCAACACTGGCCGCGGCGCTTCGTGATCTCAACGCCGACCTCATCGTCGCCGGTAATGAATCAACAGATGGTCGCGGTGGAATTGTTCCCTCCATGATTGCTGAGCACCTGGGCCTCCCCCACCTCGGCATGTTGGGTTCCATCGACATATCAGGATCTGCTGTATCTGGCGTTCGCCTCATTGAAGAAGGAACTCAGAACGTCCACGCCAACCTTCCCGCCGTCATCTCCGTCAACGAGAGCAACCCCGACGCCCGCTTCCCCAGCTTCAAGGGCATCATGGGCGCCAAGAAGAAGCCCGTGGTCACTCAGTCACTCGCTGACCTGGGCGTGAGCGCACCCGCAGGTTCCACCGTGATTCTCAGCACAAGCGTCCGTCCTGCTCGCGCCGCAGGTACCAAGATCACCGATGACGGAACAGCGGGAGAACAACTTGCTGACTTCCTCGTCTCGAACCGACTCATCTAGAAGGAACAGGTACAGACATGTCGAACATTCTCGCTCTCGTCGAACTGACCAGTTCCGGCAAGCTCAGCTCCACTACCCCTTCACTCTTGGCAGCAGCCACCAAGCTCGGTACCCCTGTTGCCGTCGTGGTGACCGCACCTGGTTCTGGTGCAGCACTCGTTTCTGAACTGGGTGCACTTGGTGCAGCACACGTGGTTGTCGCTGAAAGCTCTGCAGCTCACACTGCCCTTACCACTCCAGCTGTCGCGGCATTAGAAGCAGCCATTGCTGAGCAGAAGCCAGCAGCGGTTCTGATTCCGAACTCCATCGATGGCCGCGAAGTAGCAGGCCGTCTGGCTGTGCGCACCAACACCACGGTGTTGGTGGATGCTGTCGACCTTGTCAACGGCAAGGACAGCATCGTTGCCACCCACTCGGTGTTTGGTGGTGGCTTCACCGTCGAATCCCAGACCAACGGTGGCCTCACCATTGCCACTGTCCGCCAGGGCTCGCCTGATGGCCGCACACCCGTTGCCTCTCCTGGCGTGAGCACCATCTCGATTGACGTGGACGCCAGCACGACCGGTGTCATCGAGAGCACCAATGCCCATGAGTCCAACTCCTCTCGCCCCGAACTTCGCGGTGCTGAGAGAGTTGTATCTGGTGGTCGCGGTCTGGGATCAGCAGAGAAATTTGTTTTGGTTGAACAGCTCGCAGATGCGCTCGGCGCTGCAGTGGGCGCATCTCGCGCAGCTGTGGATGCAGGCTACATCGCCCAATCTCACCAGGTCGGTCAGACCGGTGTGACAGTCGCACCACAGCTGTATGTTGCTCTCGGAATCTCTGGAGCAATCCAGCACCGCGCCGGTATGCAGACCTCGGACACCATCATAGCCATCAACAAGGATGGGGATGCTCCCATCTTTGATGTTGCTGACTTTGGTGTTGTCGGTGACGTCTTCACTGTTGTGCCGCAGCTCATCGCTGCCATTGAGGCACGTCGATGAGTTCACTCCTCGCCGCCCTCGGCACTCCTGAGACGAAGAAGAAACTGGCGTGGGGAATCCCTCTCGCACTCGTAGCCCTGGTCGCCGTAGTGCTGCTTGCGCAGTGGTACAGGGCATCTGATGCAGGTGCTGCATTCCTCGCTCAATACCCTGGAGAGACTGCTCTTCCTGCAGGAGCACCCGAAGGCTTCCCCGCGTGGTTAAACTTCCAGCACTTCCTCAACGCATTCTTCATTGTGTTGATCATTCGCACGGGGTGGCTTGTCCGCACCACGCAGCGTCCCGCTGCGTATTGGACCCGCAACGACAAGGGCCTTCTCCGCACCAAGGGGGAACCCAAGAAGATCAGCCTCGACCTGTGGCTCCACCTCAGCCTCGACTTCCTGTGGGCACTCAACGGTGTGATCTTCATCGTGTTGCTCTTTGTCACCGGGCAATGGATGCGTCTTGTGCCCACCTCATGGGAGGTCATTCCCAATGCGTGGTCGGCAGCTATTCAATACGCCTCACTGAACTGGCCACATGAGAACGGCTGGGTCAACTACAACAGCCTGCAGCAGCTCGCCTACTTCCTCATCGTGTTTGTCGCAGCTCCACTGGCCACCCTCACCGGTGTTCGTATGTCGAACGCGTGGCCTGGGCCGAAAGCAGCCATCAGCAAGGTCTACCCGCTTCCGGTTGCACGAGCTATTCACTACCCCGTGATGATCTTCTTTGTACTGTTTGTCATCGCCCACGTCACTCTGGTTCTCACCACTGGTGCACTGCGTAATCTCAACCACATGTATGCCTCCAACAATGGAGACAGCTGGCTTGGCTTCGGTCTCTTCGCGGGTTCACTTGTGCTCACGGTTGTGGCATGGATCTTGGCCAAGCCAGCATTCCTGCAGCCCGTGGCAACCATAACCGGCAAGGTCACGCGCCAGTAGGAATTAGTTCAGTCCGAACTCTTTCAGAACTGCCTCGGTGTGTGCACCGAGTGCAGGGATAGCACCCATCTGTGCTTCATACGAGCTGGCTGTGACGGGTGGAATTAAGCTGCGTGCGTTTTCGCCATTGGGGAGTTCCACCTCGCGCCAGCGGTGACGGGCTTCGAGTTGGGGGTGTGCAGAGAACTGGCGCATGTCTCGCAATTGGGCATTAGCAATGCCTGCCTCGTCTAAACGAGAGAGGGCCTCAACACTGCTGATAGAGGAAAACACCTCGTCAATGCGGGCATGCAACGCAGGTCGATTCTGAACACGGATAGCACCCGCGTTGAATCGTGAATCGGCGGCAACGGATTCATCCTGGAGCACAATCTCGCAGAACTTGGCCCATTCACGTTCGTTCTGAATACCAAAGAACACTGTTCCGTCATTGGTATTGAACGGACCATAGGGGGCGATGGTGGCGTGCTGAGCACCCGAGCGTGGCTGTTGTTCTCCGCCGTATTCGGCATAGAGATAAGGCTGGCTCATCCATTCACCCAGTGCCTCCAGCATGGAGATCTCGAGCACATCACCATTACCTGTGCGACCACGCTGAATCAGCGCAGAGAGCACACCCGAGTAGGCATACATACCTGCCGCAATATCTGCCACCGAAATGCCCACCTTGGCAGGCGCCCCTGGCGTTCCAGTCACGCTGAGCAAACCCGTTTCGCACTGAACCAAAAGGTCATAAGCCTTCTTCTGTTCATACTCTCCCCCACGGCCATAGCCAGAGATGGACACATAGATCAGCTGAGGGTTGAGTTCCAATGCCTGGGCAGCGCTCAGACCAAGACGTTCAACAGCTCCAGGGGCAAGGTTCTGAATAAAGACATCCGCTTGAGACACAAGGCCACGAAGTGCAGCTATGCCCTGCTCGGTCTTGAGGTCCAGCACAACGCTTTCTTTGTTGCGGTTGATCCAGACAAAGTAGCTTGCTTCACCATGAACCTTGGTGTCATAGGCGCGGGCGAAGTCACCTGCATCGCGCTCGATCTTGATCACCCGTGCACCCAGGTCAGAGAGCTGACGGGAGGCAAAGGGAGCAGCAACTGCTTGCTCAAGAGAAACAACAGTGATGCCGTCGAGTGGGCGAACCATGACTACTTGGCTCCCACTCGAGACAGAATGCGCTTCGCGCGATCAACCACAGGCTTGTCGATCATGACGCCATCAAGTTGTGAAGCACCACCCTCAAGGCCAATAACTTTTTGGGCCCAGGCAACTTGTTCTGCAGTAGGGGCGAATGCTGAATGAACAAGCTCAACCTGTGCTGGGTGAATGCATAGCTTTCCCCCGAAGCCAAACTCACGAGCACGGAGAGCTTCAGCTGAAACAACCTCTCCGTCCTTGATGCTCAAGCTGGGTGAATCTACTGGCGCAGCGATTTCAGCAGCGCTGGAGGCAATGACAATCTGTGCCCGGGCATAGTCAAGAACACGTTCGTGGGTGGCATCCACGTCGACACCAAAGTCGACCGCACCAAAACCTAAGCGGGTCACACCGGGAACGGCAGCAATCTCTTTCGCATTCACAAGGCCACGTGCTGACTCGATCAATGCAACAATGGCGAGGCCGGCTGGCAAGGCGGTAACGGCTTCCGCCATCTGCTGCGCCGATTCAGCTTTGGGGACCATGACGCCGAGCAAACCATTGCCAGGAGTCTCTGCCACCTTGCGAAGAGCAGCAAGCTCTGTTGCACTATGAGCGCTATCGATGCGCACCAAAGCGGTCAGTTGACCACCTGGAAGAGATTCGGCCTCCGTTGTCAGCGCAGCAACGACTTCCCCCAGAGCAAGCGCCTTGTTCTCGGGAGCGACAGCGTCTTCCAAATCGATAATGATGAGATCAGCACCTGATTGGTGCGCTTTGACGAAGCGGTCGGGACGGTCGCCAGGAACAAACAACATCGTTGTGGCATTGGCCACAACGTCGAAGTTCGATCCCTGTGCAGAAGTCATTACTTGGACGCTACCTCGGGCAGGCTGGATTCGTCGGGACGCGAGCCGGCAACGCTGGGCAGGTGGCCCTTCTTATAAATCATGAAGGAACGCTTAAAGCTCACCACGATGGTGCCATCCTGGTTGAAGCCCTCGGTGGCAACCGTGACCACGCCCATGGTGGGACGTGACGCAGATTCGCGCAGGTCGAGTACCTTGGAGCGCGAGTAGATGGTGTCTCCTTCATAAACAGGTGCAGGCATACGCACTTCGTCCCAGCCCAGGTTGGCAAAGACATTCATGGAGAGATCCATTGTGGACTGTCCGGTCACCAAAGCAAGTGTAAATGTGGAGTTAACCAGAGGAAGCTTGTAGCTAGTGCCTGCGGCATAGTTTCGGTCGACGTGTGTCTTCGAGACATTCTGCGTCATGAGAGTGAACATCTGGTTGTCACCTTCGGTGACCGTCTTGCCAAAGGGGTGGTAGTAAATATCACCAATTGCGAAGTCTTCAAACAGGCGGCCAGTCCAGCCCTCAACAACGCGGGAATCAGAGTCACTCATGGATGCAGTCCTTTAGATATTCGCGCAGAAAGCGCTGAATATATTATACAGAACGAGTAGGGCCCAGCAGTAGAGGCTTCTTCTGGTCCATCGTGAAGAAGTCATTGCCCTTGTCATCGACAACAACGAAGGCAGGGAAGTTCTCCACCTCGATCTTGTAGACAGCTTCCATACCCAACTCGGGGTAGTCAATGATCTCCATCGAACGAATGCTGTCCTGGGCCAGACGAGCAGCGGGGCCTCCCACAGAACCGAGGTAGAAGCCGCCATAGGTGCCACAGGCCTTGGTCACCACAGAGGAGCGGTTACCCTTGGCCAACATGACCATGGAGCCACCAGCCTTCTGGAACTCCTCCACATAGCTGTCCATACGGCCAGCTGTGGTGGGTCCGAAGGAGCCTGTCGGCAGACCTTCGGGGGTCTTTGCTGGACCAGCGTAGTAGATGGGGTGATCCTTGGCGTAGTCGGGCAAACCTTCACCACGTTCTAGGCGTTCACGCATACGAGCGTGCGCAATGTCACGTGCCACCACAATGGTTCCGGTCAACATCACACGCGTGCCAATAGTGCAGGCGGAGAGTTCCTTGAGGATCTCCTCCATCGGCTGGTTCAAGTTGATGGGAACACCAGGAGAGGCCTGCTCGATTTCTTCGAGACCTGTTTCAGGAATGAAGCGTGCTGGGTCATGTTCGAGCTCTTCAATGAAGACACCCTCAGAGTTGATGGTGGCCAGGAGCTGACGGTCAGCCGAACAGGAGACCGCAATGGCAATCGGCAGCGAAGCACCATGGCGAGGCAGGCGAACAACACGAACGTCGTGGCAGAAGTACTTCCCGCCGAACTGCGCACCAAAACCGATGGTTTTGGTCAGTTCGAAGACCTTCTGTTCGAACTCGAGGTCACGGAACCCCTGACCTTCCTTGCCACCTTCGGTGGGAAGTGAGTCGAGGTAGTGGGTGGAGGCCAGCTTGGCGGTCTTTACCGCGTAGTCAGCAGAGGTTCCACCAATGACAATGGCCAAGTGATAGGGAGGGCAGGCTGCGGTTCCCAGGCTGGCGATCTTCTCGCGCAGGAACTCCAACAGACGCGTCTCTTCCAGAACAGCCTTGGTCTCTTGGTAGAGGAAGGTCTTGTTGGCACTTCCGCCGCCCTTAGCCATGAACAGGAATTCATAGCTGTCGCCTTTAGTCAGCGAGATATCGACTTCTGCGGGCAGGTTGGTGCCAGTGTTCACTTCTTCCCACATCGAGGTGGGAGACATCTGCGAGTAGCGCAGGTTGAGGTCGTGATACGCCTTGGCAATACCGTTCGTAATGTATTCAGCATCACGGCCATCGGTCAGGATGCGGTGGCCACGCTTGGCCATGACCAGAGCGGTGCCGGTGTCTTGACACATGGGCAGCACGCCACCGGAAGCCACGTTAGCGTTCTTGAGTAGGTCTAGGGCCACGTACTTGTCGTTGCCAGAAGCCTCGGGGTCATCCAGAATGGTGCGCAGCTGAGCAAGGTGGGCTGGGCGCAAGAAGTAGTTGATTTCCTTATAGGCGGTGTAGGCAAGGAGCTCGAGAGCCTCAGGAGAAACAGAGGTAAAGGTGTGCTCACCGAGGGTGACAGATTCAACACCTTCGTCACTGAGCAGAGTCCTGTCGTAGTCAGAAGACTGACGGTGCAGAATCTGGTATTCGCCCTTGTTCATAATTGCCTGTTCTTTCTAGGGAAGTATTAAAAGTTTGCCCGTGGTTTTGCGCCCAGCCAAGTCGTCATGAGCCTGGGCTGCCTCTGCAAGTGGGTATGTCCCGCCGATGCGAACGTCGAGTTTGCCTGCAACGACGGCATCTGTGAGCTCGCTCCAGCGCCAATTGCGCTCTTCGGCGGTTAACAAGTAATTCCACAGTGTGGGTCGCGTAATAAACAGCGAACCACCTGAATTCAGGCGCTGCAGATCAAACTCAGGAACAGGACCAGAGGCAGCACCAAAGAGAACCATGGTTCCGCGGATGGCAAGCGACATCAAAGAGCGGTCAAATGTGGCCTGACCCACGCCGTCATAGACAACGTCAACCCCGCGGCCATTAGTCAGTTCGCGCACGCGAACATCAAAGCCGCCATAGGAAAGTACTTCATCAGCACCAGCTGCTCGAGCAAGTTCGGCCTTGAGTTCGTCAGAAACCGTGGTGAACACCCGAGCACCGCGCATCTTGGCCAATTGAATCAACAGCAGGCCAACTCCACCAGCACCAGCGTGAATCAGGGCAGTGTGCCCAGGGCCGAGAGGGAAAGTTGAGGCAGCGAGGTAATGAGCAGTCATTCCCTGCAGGGGAAGAGAAGCAGCGGTGAGGTCATCCATGCCGGCAGGAATCACCAACGCCTTATCTGCTGGAACAAGTGCTAGTTCGGCATAGGTAGAGATGCCATCAGTGAAGGCAATGCGCTGACCAACCTCCAGGTTGGTCACGCCCTCACCGAGAGCTTCAATCACACCCATGCCTTCATTGCCCAAGATGTGGGGCAGTGGGATGGAATAAATGCCTTTACGTTGATAAATCTCAATGAAGTTCACACCGATGGCACGCATACGCACAAGCACTTGGCCAGGACCAGCAACGGGCGCCTCGACCTCGGTGAAGTTCAGGACGGAAGAGTCACCGAACTCTGTGACAACAATGGCATTGCTCATAACACCAAGTTTGGCACTGTGTTAGCTGCGAAGCGTGGCGCTGAGCTCTTCAATAACCGCAAACAGCGCATCCACATCGCTGACTTCGGTCCGGAAGTTTGTATAGCAAGGGCGAAGCCAGGAGTGTCCGTCAATAATGGCGGGAGAGAGATAGACCCTTCCATCTTCCATAATTGCCTTACACAGCCGAGCATTGTGCTCGCTGATTTCTTCAGGATCAGTCATTCCTTCAGGAAGGTATTGAATCGGCACTACAGAAAGCTGGGGGCGATGAGGCATGACTCGGTATCGTGGGTTCACGCTGGCGCGGTCATAGGTTATTTGCGCCAGTTCGAGGTCATGCTCCAGCGCCTCACGGAATTGCGCAGCACCATGTGTTTTGAACCCGAGCCACAACTTCAGTGCTCGGAGTGGTCTCGAATACTCCAAGGTCACATCTACCGGGTTGGGGTCCTCGGTGTTGTGAGGCATGTATGCCTCGTTGTGACCGAAGGTTTCGGCGAGCGCGTGGTAATCGCGCACCAGCACGATGCTGCAAGCCTTGGGCACAAACAGCCACTTGTGTGCATCAATGGTGACAGAGTCCGCTAGTTCCAAACCGTCAAAGAGAGCACGAGCCGTATTCGTGCCTGCAGCAGGTGCGCCATAAGCACCATCGACATGCAGCCACACGTTGTACTCCTGAGCTATTCGCGCAATTTCCCGCAATGGGTCAACTGCCCCCGTCAGGGTGGTTCCGGCGCTGGCAATAATAGCCATGGGCTTGACCCCCTGGGCAATATCTGCCTTGATCTGCTTTTCCAGGTCCGCGGGAATCATCCTGCGTTCGTCATCAATAGCGATAGAACGGATTGCTTTGTTTCCCAGACCCAGCAACTCCACTGCACGTCGGTTGGAATAGTGCGCTTCACTCGAGCAGTACACAGCCAATGGAATGCTGTTCCCATTTTCACGAGAGTCTGGTACAGCTTTCTGCCTTGCGACGGCTAGACCGGTGATGTTACTCACTGTGCCACCAGAAGTGAAGAGTCCTCGAGAGTTCGGGAATCCGATGAAATCTCCCAGCCACTTACTGGTCTGCACCTCCAACATCGTGGAGGCCTTCGAATTCAATGCAACGTTGATGTCATAGGAAGCGGCCAGGAAGTCTGCCACCGCGCCAATCTCGAGACCGCTTGAACCGATGTAGGCGAGGAAACGAGGTCGCGACTGCGCAATGGATTGATCCAATACCTCTGCAGCAAGACTGATGGCATCAGTTGCTTTCATGCCGCGCTCGGGGAGAGATTCTTTGAGCAATTGGATAGTTTCTCCAGTGAACTCTGGCTCACCTTCTCGAGCTTTGTCCTGACCCTGCCACATCTGGTTTACAGTCTGGAAAGTTTCCTCAAGGACACCGTCGCGCTCAACACCGAGCCGCAAGAAATCATGCATGTCTTTAGGATACAAATGAGCTGTGCTTCCTGTCAGCGCTACCTGCGTATTGACTGTCCTGCCTGCCAGACATCAGCGCCGCCTGCGGGAATAACTGTGGTGCATTTCGAGTTGATACATTGAGAGGTCGAAACAGGAGCAGCGTGGCAATTACCCAGCAGCAGAGCGGTCAGCTGAGCACATTCAGCAGCCTGCGTCGGGTGTACCCATTCGTGCAGGGTGCACTGCCTCTCCTCTTCGTGGGAATCTTTGTTTCTCTAGCTGCCGTAGCTACCGCACTGACGATTCCTTTCGCCCTGCGCTGGCTGGTTGACAACCCACTGAGCACCGGCGACGTGGCACAAATTGTGCCTGGCGTCGCCGTTATCTTCGGGCTCGGTATGGCCGAAGTCATCTTCATCTACCTGCGCCGCTGGATTACGTTGGCCCCCGGTGTTCACCTCGAAGGCAAGATGCGGAACGCCATCTATGTCCACCTTCAGAAGCTTCCCGTCTCTTTCCATGACAAGTGGCAAAGCGGCCAGCTGCTCTCACGCGCCATGGGTGACATTAGCACCGTGCGCAGATGGATTTCCTTCGCCTTGGTGCAGCTCGTCACGAGCACCATCATGCTTGTTGCCGGCTTCACCCTCCTCTTTGCTTTCAATGCTGTGCTGGGCGCCATCTTCCTAATCTGCTCATTGCCTTTGATCATCATCAGCCTGCGCTTCCAGCGCACCTTCACCACCCTGGCCAGAAACTCTCAAGACCAGCAGGGTGACCTGGCCACGGCCATTGAAGAATCCGTTCACGGCATCCGTGTGCTGAAGTCCTTTGGTCGCGCCGGTGAAGCTCTCGAAGAATTCCTCGAGCAGGCCAACATCCTGCGCGGAACGGAACTAGCCAAGGGCAAGGCCAATGGCCAGATGTGGTTCTGGATGCTCCTGATTCCAGACCTGGGATTCGCCATCACCTTGCTCATCGGCATCATCGAAGCTGAGCAGGGCATTGTCTCGGTGGGAACTCTCATCGCGTTCTTTGCTACGGCAGCCCTGCTCAAGGGACCGATGCAGTCCATTGCACCCATGCTTTCTATTTCTATTGAGGCAGCCAGCTCGCTCAACCGCTTCCACGAAGTGATGGACACCCCCATCGAGATCCTCGAAGTGCGGGATGCGAAAGATGTTCCAGCTGGTCCTGGTGAACTTGTCTTTGACGATGTTCACTTCCGTTATGAAGACTCCCCCGCACATGTTCCAGATCTGCTGGATGGGGTCAACCTGACGATAAAGCCTGGTGAAACCATGGCACTGGTGGGCCTGACGGGATGCGGCAAGACCAGCCTCACCGCCCTCACCACCAGACTCTTTGATGTCACCGGCGGTCGCATACTGATTGATGGCGTGGACATCAGAGACGTGGGCATTGAAAGCCTGCGCACCCGCGTGGCCATGGCCTTTGAAGATGCCACATTGTTCTCCATATCCGTGCGAGACAACGTCTTGCTGGGCCGTGAAGATCTCACCAACACCGAGAACCCTGTGCTCCTAGCCGAGGGTGAAGCCCTCCTGCAGGAGTCACTCGACATTGCTCAAGCAGACTTTGCCCGAAGTTTGCCCAAGGGAGTCGAAAGCAAGATCGGCGAGGAAGGCCTGAGTCTCTCCGGCGGCCAGCGTCAGCGTTTGGCTTTAGCGAGAGCCATTGCCGTCCAGCCCAGCATCTTGGTGCTGGATGACCCTCTCTCCGCACTTGATGTCACCACCGAGGCTGCTGTCGAGAAGGCACTGCGTGAAGTACTGGGCACCACCACAGCGCTCATTGTGGCGCACCGACCCTCCACAGTGATGCTGGCGGATCGTGTTGCTCTCTTGCATAACGGCAAAATCCTGGACGTAGGCACCCACGCTGAACTTCTCGCGCGCTGCCCCGAATACCGCAACGTGATTGCTTCCCTCGAGGAGGAAAAGCGATGACGATTGCCGGAGTTCGCGGAGTAACCGGTGAAGAACGCTCCGACTTCACGAAACAGGAAGGAAAGCGCCTGCGCCAGCGCTCGCTTTCGTTACTGAAGTCCCTGCTTCACCCTGTGCGGGTGCGTTTGTATTGGACGCTCGTTGTTGTGGTGGTCAGCACGGCAGCGCAGGTTGCCGGGCCCACGCTGTTGGCACTAGGAATTGACCAGGGCTTGTCCCAGGTTGTGCAGAACCACAATTGGCTACCTGCGCAATTGATTGTGAGTGCGTATGTGCTCACCGCGATTGTCAGCTCGACCATGATGGCCGTCTATATGCGCTCTTCTGCGGTGCTGAGCCAAACGGTATTGATTGACCTGCGTGAACGTGTCTTCCAGCACACCCAAAACCTCAG
Source organism: Aurantimicrobium sp. (assembly GCF_036667855.1). Taxonomy (NCBI): domain Bacteria; kingdom Bacillati; phylum Actinomycetota; class Actinomycetes; order Micrococcales; family Microbacteriaceae; genus Aurantimicrobium; species Aurantimicrobium sp. Next base: position 31,678 of record NZ_JAVWTF010000004.1, read on the forward strand.
TATGAGCTTCCACGAAAACTACACCTCGGGCCGCGTCATTGCTCGTCAAACCAGTGACATCGAAACCTTGCGTGAACTGCTCGATGGCGGAATCAGCAACCTGTTCCGCGGCATCTTGCTCATGACGTTCACGGCAGGCGCGTTGATTGCACTGGATCCTTCAAGTGCGCTTCCGCTGCTCATTGCTTTGATTCCTGCATTCTTCCTCACCCGCTGGTTCTCCAACACCTCCAAGAAGCAGTTCCGTGAAGCCCGCACCTTCTCGGCACGGTTGATTGTGCAGTTCGTGGAAACCATGACCGGTATCCGTGCCGTGAAAGCATTCCGCCGTGAAGAGCGCAACGAAAAGAGCTACGCCCTCGCCGTTGACGACTACCGGGAAGCAAACCGCAAAGTCATTCGCCTCTTTGGAACCTATGACCCCGGCCTCAAAGTCATTGGTGTCTTCACCCTGGCTGCCGTCTTGATTCTGGGGTCGTTCCGTGTGGCCAACGGCGCTATGGAGGTCGGCGTACTTCTTGCAGCTGTTCTCTACACCCGCCGGTTCTTTGAACCGATGGAAGAACTAGCCATGTTCTATAACTCCTTCCAGAACGCGTCCTCTGCGTTGGAGAAGGTCTCGGGCATGCTCGAAGAGAAGGCCACCGTGGTGGAGCCGCTCAATCCGACTCCTCTGGTTCACCCCAAGGGCAAGCTGGACTTCAACCAGGTTCGATTTGGATATAACGACGAGACCATCGTTCTTCCCCAACTTGATCTCCACATCCCAGCAGGACAGACCATCGCTTTGGTGGGAACCACCGGCGCTGGGAAGTCCACCCTGGCAAAGTTGGTGGCACGTTTCTATGACCCCAGCCAGGGAACCGTCAGCCTGGATGACATAGACCTGCGTGACCTAGCCAACAAGGATCTCCGCCGAGCCATCGTCATGGTGACCCAAGAGTCCTATTTGTTTTCAGGTTCGGTTTCCGACAACATTGGCCTTGGTAAACCTGGAGCAGCGCAGGAAGAAATTGAGGCGTCTGCCAAGGCTGTGGGTGCTCATGATTTCATCATGAGATTGCCGGAAGGCTACAACACTGACGTGAACAAGCGCGGTGGTCGTTTGTCCGCAGGACAACGTCAGCTGCTCTCTTTCGCGCGCGCATTCATTGCAGACCCCACCGTGCTGATCTTGGATGAGGCAACTGCATCGCTGGACATCCCTAGCGAGCGATTGGTGCAGCGAGGACTACAAACCTTGCTCGCTGACCGCACCGCAATCATCATTGCTCACCGACTCTCGACGGTGTCGATTGCGGACCGTGTGCTCGTGATGGAACACGGTGAAATCATCGAGGACGGATCCCCTGAAGAACTCATTGCCGGCACCGGCAAGTTTGCCAGTCTGCACTCAGCCTGGCGAGACTCGCTGGCTTAGGCCACGCCACCCACGACGTCGTAGTGGCCAACAACGGTGTTGCCAGACTTGGCTAGGGCAACAATCACGGAGCCATAACCTCCTCGCCATTCCGAGTGCAGGCGAGTGTGCTCAAACTCGGGGACCAACGTCTCCGCGATGAAGCCAGAAGGGGTCACCACACCTGCAATCTGGACACCGTTGACGGTAACCATTACCTCCGCTGCATCTGTGGCCACGTCAACGTGGATGGGTACCATCCCATTGACCGCAGGTGCCATGGAGACGAGGACGTGAAGTTCGGGAGCCTGGCTTACTTGCTCAACATCGCGCGAGACCCAGTGAGTTCCAGCAAGCTCAGGCGTGCGCGGAGCGGCAACGCGGTGGTTACGGTAGTTATCGAAAGCCCAGGCATAAGCCAGGAGGTTGCTGTCGTCATAGCCACGACCTGCGAAGGTCAGTCCGGTTGGCATACCGATGTCACTCATGATTCCCATGGGTGCCGTGACAGTAGGGATGCCGAGGTGGCGTGGAACCAGGTTGCCGTTGGCAACCCATGTTCCATTGCGCCAGGCCAGATCGGCAGAGGCGTCATTGACATCAGCATCTGCTGGTCCCACATCAGCTGATGCCGGGAAGACCACAGCGTCCAAGCCGAGTTCGTCCATCCAGTCTTCGAGGTCAAGCTTGCGTGCCTTCTCAAGCCCTGGAATACCTTCAGCCATGTCCGGGATGTCCACAAGCGCAGGAACACCGTCACGCTTGGCGCGGGCCACATACTCTTCCAACGGAACATCTTCCGGAGCAAAGCGGTGCAGGTGGTCGTCATAACGACCAGGCACCGACCCGGTGGGAACGGGGAAGATCTTGTCTGGATCGACCTGTGCCAAAGCGTTGAGTGTGGGGTCATTGTTGGCTGCCAAGAAGTCGTGCCAACCAAACATGGAGAGTTCCCAGAGCTCGTGCTCAGCAAAGTGCTCAGGAACAAGGCCACGAGCTATGAGGCTCTTCGCTCCTGGTCCACGGCTTTCGTAATTGGTCACCACGGGGAAATCTGTTTCCACGACCTCAGCACCGAGGGCTTCGAGGTCAGCTTTGGCTTGATGCCACAGTTCCACGACCGAGTCGCGGGTCTCAATGACATCAATGTCATCGAGGACAATGTCGACCGGAGCCTTGTTGATATACATCCGTGGAATAGCAATGCGCTTGCCCTCGAGAGCACGAGGGTTTGCAAGAGCAGGATAGGAATCAGGGCGTAGCTCAGAGCTCTTCGGGGTCTTCACCCACGGCTGCATGCGCCAGAAGTCTCCACGCACTTCCCAGTCGTCTCCGACGACCTGATCCAACACAGCGAGCATGTCATCCATCGTGCGCGTGTGAGGAACCACGACATCCATGGTGGGAACAAGTGGCCAGTTGCCTCGGGTTGAGATCACTCCCCGGGAGGGTGTGTATGCGCAGAGCCCATTGTTATTGGCAGGTGCACGGCCAGAAGACCAGGTTTCTTCACCCAGACCAAAGGCAGCGAAGCTGGCACCGGTAGCGGTTCCCGAACCGTTTGAAGAACCTGAACCAAACGCAGCAGTCAAGAAATCTGCGTTATACGGGCTTTCCGCGCGTCCATAGAGTCCGCGCTGCATGCCGCCGTTGGCCATCGGTGGCATATTGGTCAGGCCAATGAGCACGGCGCCCACCTTGCGCAACTGCGCAATGGTGAATGCGTCATCGGTGGCGATGAGGTCAGCAAAAGCGGGAGAGCCAGAAGCGACCGTCAACCCCTTGACCTTGTAACTGTCCTTAGCTGTATAGGGAATACCGTCGAGGTAACCCAGTGTCGTGCCCTGAGCACGGCGCTCATCAGCTGCTCGAGCTTCAGCAAAGAGATCGGGATTCAGAATCGGAACAGCGTTGAGCGTGATGCCATGGCGGTCATAGAAGGCAATGCGATTCAGGTAGGTAGCAACCAGTTGGACGCTGGTAACCTCGCCGGTGTCGAGTGCAGCGCGAAGTTGAGAGAGGGTCTTTTCGACCACAGGGAAGTGAGACATGATTGTTTCCTTAGATTGCCTTAAGCCTAAGTGAGTGCATAAATCAGATTGAAAATACTTTCAGATCACGCCTTCGGTATCCAACTACTTCAATTGGGATTGTGCCAAAGGTATCTTCTGCATTGTGCACATGAACGAACTTTCAGGATCAACATGATTGAGGGAAAGTATGCCTTTTGATAGTTCACCCTCTTCGAGAACTCCTCTATACGCAGAAATGAATAACCTGTTCTAAAGTATGCGAGTTCAGCACCAAGCTTCTGAGTATCGAACTCACTTGTTGGGTTTATCTGCTACAACCCAAAAATCCGTCACCTCAGAGTTCGCCGCTCCACGAACATACCCGCCTGGACCGGTTGCGATTGATTGCAAGAAAGTCACCACTTCGGCAGTAATAAGTTCACCAGGCATGACATTTGGAATCCCCGGTGGATATGCCGCGAGAGAATCTGCACTTACCCTACCGATGGCAGCTTCTGCTGAAATCAGCTCTCTTGGAGAGAAGAAAGCTTCACGAGGAGAAAGGATCATCTGACCAGGAGTCGGTAGCGAACTTGCAATTGATATGACACCAACTTCTGCTTTATCAGGATCAGCAAGCGCTTCAAGGGCGTTAATTAACTCAGATGAATCAAAGTCCATGCCAGGCCCCACTATCGCAACAATGCAACTTTGAGTTGCAATTTCAAGATAGATATCAAATTGGCTCATGAGTGCCTCACGAATATCTGTACCTGACCGGCCCAGTTTTCGGATGTCTATAGACACATGTAATGGGTCATGTGTCACGATGTCTGGAAATTGAGAAAAGCCGTCGCTTACTACGTCGAGAAGTGGGTGCTGTCGAACTGCCTCACGCAAACGATGAGCAGCACCGATCGAACGTCCAATTTGATCGCTACCATGCTGCAAACTTTCTCGGGCAATATCGAGTGATGCTAGAAGAAGTGCGCTTGCACTTGTAGATTGCGTCAAAGAAAAAGCACCTTCGATTAATGGTTCTAGTCGTTCAGAAAATTCACCATTACCCAAATGCAACATTGCAGATTGACCAAGCGAGCCGCCTAACTTGTGGGTACTCGAAATTAATATATCTGCGCCCTGACGCAATGGGTTTTCTGGAACTTCTGGATGAAATCCAAAATGTGCTCCCCAAGCTCCATCAACAATGAGAGGTACCCCGGCCTCGTGCGCAATTTGAGCGAGAGCGGGAATATCTGCAACTGCGCCAAAATATGAAGGACTAATTACATAAGCTGCCTTCACATTTTTCTGTTCAGAAAAAGCATGAGCAAAATTTTCTACGCTCACACCATGATTGATTCCGTGCTCAGTATCAATCGCGGGCTGAATAAAACATGGGGTGATCCCCCCAAGAATCATTCCATCAACAAAACTTGAATGCGCACTTCGTTGAGCAATAACCACATCTTGGCTTGAACCAAGTTGAGCTACAGCGAGTGCTGTCATCCGATTTGCCTGAGATGCGCCATTGGTCAAGAACCATGTTCTCCGAGCTCCCCATGCTTGAGCAGCGAGCTCCAATGACTGCACAAGCGGACTATCAGGTCCCTTATCAATTCCAGCTACTAGTGGCTGTACATCAAGTAACAAAGTATGTTCACCGAAATATTGTGAAAGCTGCGGTGCCGCAGAAGTCGAAGCGCTATGGCCAGGAACATTCAGTCGGAGTGACTCACGACGGGCAAATCTCTCGACAGCATCGGCGTAGGGCGTAGGAGAATCTGGGGTCTGTGGCATAACTAATTTTCTCGAATCACCAGACATCTTGGAATAACATATTAACTACCTAGTTACATACTCAATATGGAACCAAATGATTGAAACAAAACAGCTCATGGCACTTGTGGCAATTTCACAAACTCAGTCAATCTCAGCTGCGGCCAAGCAATTGGGATGGAGCCAGCCAACAATTTCACATCATTTGGCGTCATTGGCCCGAACAGTGCAACAACCGATCATTCAGTCAAGCCGCTCAGGAACTCTTCTCACAAACGCCGGAACAGTACTGGTCCCTGTTGCTCGGGAAATCCTGGCTCTAGAACAACGTGTGCTGGTCGAAATAGCCTCGCTCAATAATGCGGTCATCCAACTTTCCATTGGAGTGTTGCCGACGATGGGTGCAACCGTGATGCCACGAATTTTCAAGAGATTGAACGACCTCAATGTCTCTTTAAACGTTTCTGAAGCCGAAAGCATTTCACTTCTTGAATCGATAAAGCTCATGCGTATTGATACCGCGGTCATAGTTGGTGGGCCGGAGGTAGTGGACTTGATTCCTTCCGGCGCAACATATCGCCCCTTGCTCCGTGAGCAAATGAGTGTTTTGCTTCCGGGCACACACACCCTTGCAAAAAGCGATCGTGTTCAATTAGTTGAACTAGCAAACGAGCAATGGATTATGAGTAATTACCCCAATGATCCACTTGATAATGCACTCACACGAGAGTCGGAATTACTTGGATTCACTCCCCGCTGTTCGATCCGTTCAGATGACTATTCAGTCATCTATGGTTATGTGGCGGCCGGGTTGGGAATTGCTCTCATTCCTGCCTCGGCTATTAACCTAGGTCGCACAGATGTTGCTGTTCGCGAACTAGCCGGGAAAGGTATTTCCCGTGAACTTGCTGTTGTTATCGGTGCACACGCCCCTCGAGTGCCAATTCAGCTACTCCTTACTGAACTTTCAACACTCAATTCAACGCGGAAATAGCACAAAAAATATTTCTATAACTTATAGACGCGTTTGGCATTATCTGAACCAATCATCTTGAGCACACGGCAAGCATCGCTCTCGCTCCACTCACCAGAAATGACCCAATCACTCAGTACTGCGGCCATTCCACGTCTCCACAGAATAGAACCGAGCACATGTAGTTCGGGAAGCCCAAAAGCGTCAGAGGAATACATTTGTTTTGCAAACGGGGACAGCTCGAGTGACTCGCGAATCAACTGGCTACTTTGGGCACCTAGGTAATTGATGGCCAAACCGATATCGAAATACACATTCTCAAATGCTTGCGCGAGATAACCAGCTTCGCGATGGAAGGGATAGCAATGCAAGAGTGCAATAGATGTCCCCCTCACGTGTGGCTGTCGCAACAAGGGCAGTAAATCCATGGGGTTAGTATGGTGCAAATCTAGATCTCGGTCACCGAATCCAACATGAATTTGGAGAGGCAGCCCAGTGGATAAAGCTGCGTGAATGATGAAAGCTTCGATAGTTGGATCGGCTAAACGTGGGATTGACTGTCTTGAGTTTGCCCACTTAGTCACCGCAATAGTTACTTCTGTGTCAAAAGGAATAGTCCAATCAATTTTGAATCCCGTGCGATAAGCAACAATTGTTTTAAATCCCACAGCAGTTTTCGCAGCATGTTCAACTTCAGAACGAAATGCGTTGACGAAATCTTTAACGGGAACCTCAGAAGCCATCAGTGCTTCGGCAATGGATTCCAGTCGCACTATTTCACTCGTAAGTCCGCCAGCCCTCTCCCCAAATTCCTTTGGAGTGGTTATTGCTTGGCTACTAAAACCGGTGTCCATCACCCAGTGACCAACCCTGGCTTGGGTAAGCATGCGACGGTCGAGTTCCTGTGATGACAATGTTGTTCTACTTGACCAGTACTCATCAGCAGGGGCATGCATATCGAGGCCCAGCATTGGAGAGCACCAACGACGAATGGCAAATCCAAGCTGCGAGTCAAACTGCGACATAAATTGTGGAATTGGATCTAATGAAGCTTCATTGATTGATTCTTCAAAGGTCTCACGTGTAATCGGATTGCTGAACGTTCCATGCACATGATGGTCGATCAAAGGAATAGTCGATGCAGCTTCCACAATCGTCTGATTCATTTTCACGTTGCTGTGGAGCCCGTCGCTCAAAATATCGAACATCATTTCCTTATGTACTTCTTCGTTTGTTGAAATGAGAACCGCGACCACACGAGAGAACAGTCAAGAATATTTTCTTCACCTTGGTATCAGTTCCAATGGAACAGATTTATTCTCCCAATGTGGCCACGGTTCTTCACTCAGTTAGCGTTCCTCCGACCCCGACAGATGAATTGGATCGAGCTCTTTTCCGAGTCCTGGTATGAGCAATTCACGAGCCAACGACTCTCCTACGCGTTTAGCGATTCGCGAAGCAGCAATTGCCAGAATCAGACCTGCGGCAACCCAATACAATCCAGCAAGTCCTGGGGTGAACGGATCAGTCGAATCTTTGACGTTGAACCACAGAATTATTGCGATCAGGACTGCACCAAGAATTGGAATCACAGTGCCAAGGAATCGGCCCTTTGAGCCGTGAATTGAGTTGAATCGAGAACTGTTTACGAAATAAACGGCGGCAACTTCAACCATAAAGTAAGCAACCATGAGACAGACGACGCCCGCTACTGCGAAGTAGAAATACGCATCAATGGCTGCGTCCTCGGTTCCCATTACTGGCCAACCAGTAGCTGCACAGATCAATAGCGTCACCACAGTGATCCCGAGAACTAACCAGGCAGCACGACGAGGCCCACCCTTAGGGTGAAGCTTTCCGAGTGACTTTGGCCCAAATCCATCACGTGAGAATGCGTAAAGCATGCGGCTCGAGGTGGCAATTGTTGCCAAGTGAGAGCCGAACGCTGCGCAAGTTGCAGTAAATACTGCAATGACTCCGAACCAAGCACCGATATATTCGGTTCCCAGTTGTCCCAGTGTGTTGCTTGAAGTACCGAATGCTTCAAGCCCAGCAGCGTCTGTTCCAAAGCCAATGGTTTGAGCAAACATCACCACCACGAATAGAACACCGGTTATGAGCAAAGTGCCACTAAGTGCCCGAGGAATGTTTCGCTTTGGATTATTGGTTTCTTCACCAAGTGAAGCACAGGCTTCAAAGCCGGCCCAGGAAAGGAATGCAGCAACGACACCAGCCATGACCGTTCCTACGTCAACGCCCTCAAAACTAAACGTTGAAAAATCAATACCGGTGCTTTGAGCACCACCTTGGCCGAATATGGCAATCACAAGAATGATCATTGCGAGGATGCCAACACCTTCAATAACGAGGAGGACTTTAGCGATGACGGTCACATCTCGGCCAGCAAGGATGAATGAAACAACTGCGCCAAATAGCATGATCAGCCACCAGGGCAATTGGAACGGGTTTTCTACACCAGGCTGAAAAGCTGCGAGCAACGCATTGACGAATGCTGCCGTAAGGGCCAATGTTCCAATTGAGAACCCGATGTAGGCGCCCAACATTGCCCAACCCGCGAAGAATCCCGTCCTTGGGCCAACAGTCGCTCCGATGAGACCGTATGCGGAACCAGCGTGATTCAGGTGGCGAGTTAGGCGGAGGAAGCCATAACCAACTAGAGCGACGCCGATTGCGCCAATCAAGAAGACAAGAGGAACTGATTTCCCAACAATTCCTACAAGGCCCTGTCCATTTCCTGACATTGCCAAGGTGGGGCCGACCATTGCAAGTGAGAGAGCAAGTGCTGCCCACAGTGGCAAGTTTCGCCGAGGTGAACCATCCACTTTCTTATTTGTATCGGTTGATTCCATTTGCGTTTCCTCCTTTGGAAACCTCATAGTTGTGAGCAATTTGCCCTTGTGTAGTCGGCTAACTCCAAGCCAGTCGGAGTGCCGAAGTTATCTCATCGGGTGTTGAGTTCTGAAAGACCTCTATTTCATGACGTCTCACCGCAATAAGCCCACTGATAATTTGAACGCCGAAAATATCCCTCGCGACGTCCGAGTGTTCAAGACGACGTAATGATTCATTTGGTTCTGCGTCTAAACGAAGTTTTTCTGAGTTGTCCGATTCAGATGGATTACCCGCGACTTCCCCAGGTAGTTCCAAGTGCTGATCAATTCCGTTAAGAGCGGAACCTAACAACGCTGCGGAAGCTAGATAAATGTTCGAGCTTGGATCAACAATCTTCAGTTCAATGTTGGCCCCGTGTGGATTCCCAGGCGTTGCGGCTAAGAACCTAAGTGCCGCTTCTCTGTTTTCTAAGCCCCAACACGCAGCAGCCCCAGACCATGAACCAGGCTGAAGTCGCAGGGAGGAAACTATCGAACCCGCGTAGAGGGCTAGTAATTCAGAAACTGAATCGAGAACTCCACCAATAGCACTTCCACCATCTTGTGAGATGCCGTGTGGGCCGTTTCCCTGAGAAAAAATGTTTTCCCCGTTACGGGCAAGCGAAAGGTGCAGGTGCATGCCGTTTCCCGCTCCTCCTACAAACGCAAGTGGCGAGAAGGAGGCTGCCATGTTGTGACGAGAAGCGACTAGACATATCAATATTCGTGCTAGAAGTGCTGTATCAGCCATCTCAACTGGGGACATCGGTGCCAGAGAAACTTCATATTGGTTCACACCGTACTCAGCATGAATTTGTTCCGTACCAACCCCGGCATCTTCAAGTGTTTTGGTGAGATCGGTAAGAAACTGTCGCTTAGAAATAAGCGATCGCATTCCATAACCGGCCCAGTTTGGCTCGTGTAATTCGGATCCATCCTCAGCCAATAAATTGAATTCGAGTTCAACACCCATGAGTGAAGTTAACCCAAGTGATTCAGCTCGAGCTTCTTGTCGCTTCAGTGAAGTACGTGCGCACATTTTTGATGGAGTGCCGTCTTGTTCGAAATAATCTGTCGGCGCCCAAGCCATTCCTTCACCGATAGATCGAACTCGCGTTGGGTCGAGTCGAAGCCGTAGGTCACCTGTAACACCTATATCTTCAGTAAAGGCAATCCCGTTGTCCGCGCAGAACACTACCCATGACGGAGAAGCTCCCATACCTGAATTAGCAAAACTCCGGAGTCGTCTCGTCGGTACTGCCTTGCTTCGAATCACACCTGCAAAGTCAAGAGCTGTGCCAACAAGTAAATCAACGCCATCACTGCTCAGCCTGCTTGCTACAAGATCCAGCTCCTGGACGTCGTATTCATAATTCTTGGGGTCTTCATTGATCCAAGTCACTGTCGATCCCTCCGTTGGGTCGAAATGTTGAGCATAAGACGAAGGCTTCGTCATATTCGTTACAATATATCAATATTTCTGAAAATGTAACATATATACACATAAGATGAATATATTGATTGGTGAAATATGAAGAACGCTTTGTGTTTTCAATAACCGCCAAGAACGGAGAACTCTGGTGTGCAGATTGTTCGCGTACGTCGCTGCAGGTAGCTCGACAGTCAAACGAGAGCTCGGAGACGACGGAGTAGAGAAACTCACATCACTGGCTCGACTTCACGGTGACGGTTGGGGGTGGGCTGGTGTTTCTCAAACTGGTGCTGCTCCCACAACAGTTAAATCACCGAAGTCCGCCCTGAAAGATCCCCAGTTTAACGAAATGCTTTCACAACCGAGTCACGCTGCAATGATTCACTTGCGATGGGCAACCATGGGTTTACCTGTCGAAATATGTAATGCTCACCCCTTCAGCACTGGCGAACTTTCTTTCGAACACAATGGTTCGCTGAAGCCCATTGCGAAGGTTCGTGAAATGCTCTCGGCAGAATCTCGAGCGAAGATGACCGGTGTTACCGACAGTGAAATGTATTTCATGTTGATTCAAGAAGAAATTGGTCACGGATTGACTTTGCCTGAAGCAGTCATCAAAGCCGTTCGGCGATTACGTTCTGCATTCCCGCTCTCGAGCCTGAATGCGATATTGCTTGATTCCCAGCAACTTGTCGTTGTGCACGCAAGTGCCCGCAGCACACTTCCTGAAGCTGATGTTGAAGAATTCAAAGAACTCGGTGGGCTGCCCGACGAACATAATGAAGATTATTTCGCTCTCAGAATGAAGCGAACGATAGATGACACAATACTGATTAGTTCAACGGGCGTTGACGGTTCAGGCTGGGAAAATCTCCCCCCAGAATCCGTGACAACTATTGATCTCGATTCACGCTCGATGCATACTGATTTTCTTTAATAACCCATCAACATTGCAGTGCTGTGACAAACTTTGTAAATGGATGACTTCACAATCTCGGACCAGATCGCGGGCTCGCTTTCTGAAATGGGGCGGGCAAGTCGACAAGTCGGACGCGTACTCCTTGCTGACTATCCAAGTGCCGGGTTATCTACAATTGCCGATCTTGCTGCTCGGGCGGGAGTCAGCGCACCGACAGTCCTGAGATTCACACAAGGACTAGGTTTTGGGGGGTTCTCAGAGTTTCAAAGAGCCCTTCGAGAAGAACTCACGCGTCGCTCATCAGGCCCATTAGTTCGCCTGAATACCCCCAAGACTCATGGCACAGCACGAGAAGTCATCGTTCGCGATGCGACCACCCAAGCTGAAAGAACGCTTGAATCACTTTCGAATATTCCTAATGCCTCCTATGATGCCGCAATCAGTCTTCTCGCAGACCAAAATCGACGCATCTTGCTCACAGGTGGGAGGTTTTCCTATCTCGCTGCCTACCATTTAGGAACTCATCTTCAAGAACTCCGAACCGGGGTTCGAATGTTCAATGACCCCACTGGTCATGATCTCGGAGTTGTTGCAGACCTTGGCCCTCGCGATGTGCTCGTACTCTATGACTTCCATCGCTATCAACGAAGCGCGACCAACCTGGCCATCGCGGCGAAGCAACATGGTGCAACGTTGATACTCATCACCGACAGTGTCGAATGCCCTATTGCTTCTCGCGCCGATGTAGTACTTGATGTGTCTAGCCCAACTGAGCATGCCTTTCAAAGTGACTCTGCAGCGTTTGTACTTGGAGAGCAGCTGCTTAATCTCGTATTGGAACGAATTGGTGAACCCGCACATACTCGTCTTGCTCTCTGGGAGCGAATGAGAGAAGAAGAGCTTCTCTCAGAAAGTTAATGCCCCCAACAACTCCAGGGTTTGATTCTCAGCCAAAGTGGTTCAGAATGAGAAAAAAATGGTCCATGGTGGGCCACAAAAAGACTGGTGCATCATGGCCCGCAAGATTCGCTCCGAAGATGATCAGATCAAACGCCTTCGGGTGTACAACATCGTTGCTGGAGCCATTCACCTGCTCCAAGGTGTGGCATTCCTCTTCATCCTGACCAAACTCAGTTCACAGGTTATGTTCCCCGTGACCGTTGACTACATGACCGGTCCTCCCGGGGTAGACCTCCCCACGGAGCAGGTCACACTGTTTGAAATAAACCTCGGCCTGGGTGTGGTGGCCTTCCTCTTTATGTCGGCTTTCTTCCACTTCCTTATTTCTTTGCCTGGTGTCTTCACGCGCTATGCCAATGGCTTGAAACTCAACCACAACTACTTCCGCTGGACAGAGTATTCACTGAGCTCCTCGGTCATGATCTGGCTGATTGCTCAGCTCAACGGTGCTACCGACTTCGCTGCTCTGTTTGCGATCTTCGCGGTGAACGCCTCCATGATCATGTTCGGGGCACTGCAGGAGAAGTATGAGAAGCCAGGAAACAAGAAGTTCCTGCCATTCATCTTCGGCTCCATGACCGGAATCGTGCCCTGGATCATCATTGCCGTCTACACCCTGCAGCCTGGCTCAACCAGCGCAGCTGAGGTTCCTGGCTTTGTCTATGGCATCGTGATTTCACTCTTCGTGTTCTTCAACACTTTCGCCATCAACCAGGTTTTGCAGTATCGCCAAATTGGCGGTTGGAAGAGCTACCTGCGCGGTGAACGTGCCTACATCACGCTCAGCTTGGTTGCAAAGAGCGTCCTTGCCTGGCAGGTCTTCTCTGGTGCTTTAGTTCCCCTCTTTGTGAACTAAAACACTCAAGAAACTCACGCCCTACTGAAAGAGGGCTAACAACTCCGCAATGGTGGTGTTGTTGTTGAGTGGGTGACGCAGGGGGATTTCACCGTGAACGGTGTAGTGATTGTTGCGACCAACCTTGGTCTTCTCCACATAGCCCGCATCTACTAAGTCCGTGAGAATACCTGCGGTTGCCCGGGCAGTAATCCCTACCTTGGCAGCAATCTGATCAACCGTGAGATCGGCAGATTGCGCAACCGCAACCAACACGTGCCCGTGGTGAGTAAGGAATGTCCATTGAGCCATGCTTACATCCTGACAGACCTTCGCCACAGCGGCTTCAATTCTGCAATCTCAGCCTCTGTTGCTTCAGGAAATTCTTGCTTGTGTACTGGCTCAGCGTGAACAACTTCCTTGTTGCGGCTCACAATCAGGCTCGCCACAATCGCGATCACCAGGATGGCGAGAATCACCGTCAGGGACAATCCACTGGGCACTTTCACAACGTCGTGCAGACCCATCTTGATACCGACCCAGACCAGCACCAGGGCCAGTCCCACCTTGAGATAGATAAAGCGGTGCATCAGATCAGCTAACAGGAAGTACATCGCGCGCAGACCCAGAAGTGCGAAGGCGTTTGCAGTGAAGACCAGGAACGATTCAGACGTCACCGCGAAGATCGCAGGGATGGAATCCACCGCGAAGATAATGTCGGTGAACTCCACCAGCACTAGGACCAACAGCAGTGGAGTGGCGAGTAACGTGCCACCAATTCTCACAAAGAGGCGCTGCCCGTAGAACTTCTTCACGCTCGGCACCCGTGCAGAGAACCACTTATAGAAACGTCCTTGGGTGGGGTCTGAGTGCTCGTTGCGCTTGATCAGCATGTGAATACCGGTATAGATGAGGAAGGCAGCGAAGAGGTAGAGCACCCAGGCAAAGTTTTCGAGGATGACTGATCCCAGCGCGATGAAGATGCCTCGGAAGATCAGCGCACCGAGCACACCCAGGAAGAGCACCCGGTGTTGGTACTTTCGTGGCACGCTAAATGCCGCGAAGATCAATGCCCAGATAAAGACGTTGTCGATAGCGAGGGATTTCTCAATGACGAAACCAGCAAAGTATTGCTGACCGTATTCCTCGCCGAAGCTGTTCCAGATGAGAACGCCGAAGCCCACACCTGTTGCAACCCAGAAGGCTGACCACAGCGCAGCTTCACGCAGGGAGATCTCGTGCGCCTTGCGGTGGGCAAAGAGATCGACCAACAGCATCACGATGATGCCAGCACACACTGCGAGCCACATCCAGAGTTCTATGTTCATGTCTCACCTTCATTAGAGAAAAGTTATTACGGAAAAGTATTTCATGTATTATTGTTCCAGTCAACCGATTGGAATCAGATGTTTGAATCTCTGCAACTCGCTGTCACGAACCTGACCTCTCCCCCCGTGCTGGCCTTTGTATTGGGTCTGATAGCTGTTGGCCTCAGAAGCAAACTCGAGATTCCACCACAGATCTTCAGCGCACTCTCCATCTATCTCCTGCTCGCTATCGGCATCAAAGGCGGTGTGGGTCTGCGTAGCGCAGACCCCACACAGATCGCCGCACCAATTGCCCTGGCCATCGCGGTCGGGCTCTTGATTCCGATCGCCGCCTTCGCGCTCTTGAAGGTACTGACCCCGCTGAGTCAACTCGATCGCGGGGCGATTGCCGCCCACTACGGTTCGACTTCCTTGGTGACCTTCACGGCAGGGCTCATGTTCGTCGAATCCTTAGGGCTCGAAACAGAAGGCTTCTTGCCCACCCTGCTGGCCATCATGGAAGTACCCGGCCTGATTGTGGGCCTTGTCCTTGCCCGCAAGGCCAGCAAAGGTCAAAGCTGGGGTCCCCTCATGCACGAAGTGCTCACTGGGAAGTCCATCTTGCTCTTGGTTGGCGGTCTGGTCATCGGTGCCGTCAGCGGCCAGACCGGCTACGAGCGAGTGGAGCCGTTCTTCGGCGGCCTGTTTGTGGGAGTACTCACACTCTTCCTCCTTCAGCTCGGAATTCAGGCTGGATCACACCTCAAAGAACTGCCGCAGGCCGGCTGGGGATTGCTCGTGTTTGCACTCGGTTTTCCGCTGATTGCCGGCTTTGCAGGAGTTGCACTTGCGGCCTGGATTGGGCTGAGCGCTGGAGGAGCTGCGGTGTTTGGAATTCTGTGCGCTAGTGCGTCATACATCGCAGCACCTGCTGCTGTGAAGCTTTCTCTGCCGCAAGCGAACCCGGGCTTCTATCTCACAGCGAGCTTGGGGATTACCTTCCCGTTCAACCTGATTGTAGGAATACCCCTGTTCGTGTGGTTCGCTCAGGTAATTGGCTAGCCGCTGAAGCAAAACAAAACCCCCTCGCGATGAGGGGGTTTTGACGGCGTAGCTGGAGCGGGGCTCGATCCCGCGACCTCACGATTATGAGTCGTGCGCTCTAACCACCTGAGCTACCCAGCCACGAACATCCGCCGGTGAGGCAGGTTACCCTGCAGCAGTCGAAGAATGATCGGGCCCCGAGCGAGGATTGAACTCGCGACCCCTTCCTTACCATGGAAGTGCTCTACCACTGAGCTATCGGGGCGTATCCATACCTTCGAAGTTTCCCTCGAAAATTGGCACCGTAAGAGATTATCACCTCTGAGCGCATGCTAAAAACACAAGGCGGTTGATGACATACCGCAGGGATGTTCTCAGGAGTTTCGCTCGTGCCTAAACTTGCTCCATGAGTGAAAAAGAGTGGTGGCGTTCCTCCGTTATTTACCAGATCTACCCCCGTTCCTTCGCGGATGCGAATGGTGATGGAATTGGTGACCTCGCGGGGATTACTTCTCGCCTGCCCAAGCTCAAAGAACTCGGTGTTGACGCCATCTGGCTCTCCCCCTTTATGACCAGCCCGCAAAAGGATGCTGGTTATGACGTGGCCAACTACTGTGACGTGGACCCTCTCTTTGGCGCACTTGCAGACTTCGATACTCTCGAGTCCACGGCTCACGGCCTGGGCCTCAAGGTCATTGTTGACTTGGTTCCCAACCACTGCTCCTCTGAGCACCCCTGGTTTGTGGAAGCACTTGCTGCCGGAGAAGGCAGTGAAGAACGTGCCCGCTTCATGTTCCGGGAAGGCAAGGGAGCAAACGGTGAACTTCCTCCCAACAACTGGGAGTCTGTCTTTGGCGGTCCCGCCTGGACTAGAACCACTAACCCAGATGGCACCCCTGGTCAGTGGTACTTGCACCTCTTCGACTCCAGCCAGCCTGACTTCGACTGGACTAACCGCTGGGTTCGTGACCGCTTCCTCGAAATCCTGCGCTTCTGGCTAGACCGTGGTGTCGATGGGTTCCGCGTGGATGTTGCTCACGGTCTCTCCAAGGCACCGGGTCTTCCCGACTTCCGTCGTGACGAGGAGTATT
Organism: Aurantimicrobium sp.; assembly: GCF_036667855.1. Classification (NCBI taxonomy): domain Bacteria; kingdom Bacillati; phylum Actinomycetota; class Actinomycetes; order Micrococcales; family Microbacteriaceae; genus Aurantimicrobium; species Aurantimicrobium sp. The sequence goes on from NZ_JAVWTF010000004.1 coordinate 48,320, forward strand.
GGAGCACTCCAGCTGAGGTTCGACCTGACAACCCCTACTTCGGTCACGAGGGTGTCCACGAGATCTATCGTGAATGGCACCAGCTGCTTGAGGAATATCCTGGCGAGCGCATTCTCTGCGCTGAGGCATTTGTGGAGCCTCTCACCAAGATGGCTCTGTGGGTTCGTCTTGACGAGATGCAGCAAGCATTTAACTTCCCCTTCCTGGTGACCCGCTGGAATGGCGAACAGATGCGTCAGGTCATCAAGGACTCCATTTCGGCATTCCATGCCGTAGGCGCACCCAGCACCTGGGTGCTCTCCAACCATGACCAGATACGTCACGCAACTCGTCTTGCACTGGATCCCAACGCGAAAACTGCTGACCGCATCACCGGTATTGGGCCACTGACAGAACCTAAGCCAGACAATGCTTTAGGCCTTGCCCGCGGCCGTGCAGCATCAGCCATGATGCTGGCATTGCCCGGAGTGACCTATATGTATCAGGGTGAAGAACTTGGACTTCCTGAAGCAATGGACATTCCTGATGACAAGCGTCAGGACCCCACTTTCTTCCGCACCGCAGGTGAGTCCTATGGCCGTGATGGGTGCCGTGTCCCAATCCCCTGGGAGGCAGAGGCCACTAACTACGGCTTTGGTCCTGCAGGTGAACCATGGTTGCCACAACCTGCCGTCTATCGCGACTTTGCACGTGACCTCCAAGAGGGCGTTCCAGGCTCAACCCTCGAGCTCTACAAAGCAGCGCTGGCGATTCGTAAGGATCGGGCGCTGGGTGACGGCATTCTTGAGTGGATTGAAGGAACGCCAGAAAACGTGCTGGGGTTCCGCAATGGTGACGTAACGGTATTCATCAACTACAGCCAAGACGATTTTGTGTTGCCTGACGGGGACATCATTCTCGACAGCGCTGACAGCAGCTCTGGTGTTCTCACACCCGCAAGTGCTGTCTGGATGGTTTAGTCCCAAACCTCGTTCGGTGCCATACCTGCGTGCTGCACCAGGAATGAATAGGGGTCAATCGGAGCATCTGCCACTCGAATCTCGAGGTGCAAGTGAGGACCGGTGGTAAGACCGGTCTGACCGATATTTCCGACGAAGTCACCCTTCTTGACGGTCTGCCCTGCGGTGACCGTGGGAGAACCCAGGGCCATGTGGCAATAGACACTGGTGAACTTGGTGCCATCAACGTTGTGCTCAATGAATACCGCCACACCACAAGTGGGACCTGGGTTTTCAACCAGGGACACAATGCCATCAGCTACTGAGTAGATGGGGGTGCCATAGGCAGGGTCAATGTCGAGTCCGGTGTGGAAGTTGTAACTTCCAAACAAGTTGCGAGGGCCGTAGGGTGAGGAAATTTTCACTTCATCCACCGGCCAGCGCATGCCGTTAGTAGAGACAGGCACGTTCACGTTGAGTTTCTTGGGTGCATAAGCTCCAGCTGTGGGAGCTACCTGTGCGGCTGTCACACTCACACCGTCACGCCCGGCGTTGACATCACCACCCGTGCCTTCAACGGTCTGCCCATCTCCAATGGCCATAGTGCTCAGGCGGGCCTGCTCAGACTGCAGCGCGACGTCTTCTGGAGAGAGCAGCGCATTGGCTGGAATGCTGGTGGCAATAGCCAAACCAGCAACAAATGCCATGGCAACCATGCTGAAAATCTGTGCACCGCGACGTTTGCGAGACTTCGGTGCAACAATCTTTGGTTCAGTACTGCGACGCTTATGCTTCAACCTCACCTTGACCACTGGAGCAGGAGTGCGAGGAGTTGAAGCCTGTGCAATGAGTGAAATGGGTGCAGGTAATTGAGCAGTATTCACTGGTGGCTCAGTGAGCACTGGCTTTGCGGGGATAACAGGTATTCCCTCAGCGGGCGTGTTCATCTCTGCCTGAACAGGATCCGTCAACACGGGAACATCGTGTGCAGGTTCTGGCAGGACAGCAGTGGCGTCTTCTTCTGCACGAGGTGGTCGATTACGAAGATCTCGTCGACGCAGTGGTGCTTCTTCTGCAAATGCGGGTGGTGCAGCAACCGAAGAAGCTACGGCTTCTTCTATCTGGGTTTCCGCCGGAATACTCAGTTCTCGAGATGGGGTACGCATACCTTGCATCTGACGTTCTAGCTCTTCAGCGAGCCGTTCTTCAGCCAATCGTGCTTCACGCAAACGCATTTCACGTCGGGTGAGGGGCTGTTCTGGGTTCCCCAAGGCGCTCTGCTGGTTATCAGCAGAGAAGTCGTTGGAATCGTGAACCACTAAAACTTTTCCTCACATAATCATGACCCGGGGCTAGTGCCCTGCGGGATGAAAGATAACGGAATGGTTAACGCTACAGATAAACCCTGAGAAAGACCACCCAGAAAAGATCAAATGAAGGTGAATTTCCTTAGCTCAACAGGAGTTTTTCAATCTGAGAAAACAGGTGAGTATTTGTGGCAAGCAGCATTTCCCGGCCCTCTGGAGCACCGTCTAGACCGCCCACAACCCCTCCTGCTTCACGCAGTACGAGGCTACCTGCTGCATAGTCCCATGGTTTGGTGTCTCTCTCGTAGTAGGCATCTAGCTGGCCTGCTGCAACTGCACACAGATCCAGTGACGCTGCTCCAGCACGGCGAATGTCCCTCACGGCAGGAAGAATGCGGGTGAGAACATCTGCCTGTTCAGCTCGCAACTCTGAACTATAGGCAAAGCCCGTTGCCAGCAGAGTGTGGGCGAGCAGGGTCTCTTGGTTGACGGCAAGAGGTGAAGTCATACCTGCCTTAGTCAGGAACGCTCCACCACCAAGCGAAGCGAAGTAGAGCTCGTCATTCATCGGGTTGAAGACCACGCCGGCAAGCTGCTTCCACGTCCCAGGGTCTGGTGTTCCTTCAACCACAGCAATACTGACGGCGAATTGGGGAATGCCGTAGAGGTAGTTCACGGTGCCATCGATTGGGTCAACAATCCAGGTGAGACCTGAAGTTCCTGTGGAGTCTCCACCCTCTTCGCCATAGAAGCCGTCCTCGGGGCGAAGCTCGGCCAGACGGGACTTCACAAACTCTTCACACTCGCGGTCTGCGAACGTCACCACATCGATAGAACTGGACTTTGTATCAGCCACCACAACGCCTTCGCTGCGACGGCGTGCAATCAGTTCACCGGCTTCAAGTGCAATTGTGCGAGCAATGTCGAGAAGTTCTGTGGGGGAAACAGGCATGGTCTTAGGTTAGCTCACTCCAAGATTATGATTTCATATCGCCTAAGTTATGATAGGTGTTATGAAATCCTCAGCTCCGCTGCTTTCTCCTATTTTGCGTTCTGATACCCAAGGGAGAATGCTTGCTGCCCTCATGCGCGATGCAGAAAAGGAACTTTCGCTCACTGAACTAGCAGCCCAGTGCAGTGTTGCCGTTCCTACGATTTTGCGAGATGTTGATCGGCTGATTGACGGGGGTTATGTCACAGCGCGCCGGGTTGGCCGAAACCGGCTAGTTCGCATCAACACAGAGCACCCCATCTATGCCTCCCTATGGAACGTGGTCATGTTCGGATACGGTCCAGCCGCACTACTCCCTGGCCTACTCTCTGGTTTGCCCGGTATTGAACATGCCTATATTTATGGTTCGTGGGCCGCGAGATTCCTCGGTGAAAGTGGTGAAAGTCCTCAGGACATTGACGTGCTCATTGTCGGTGGCTCCGAATATGGTGACCTCTATGAGGTTGCGCACAAGGCCTCTGCACTTGTCGGCCGAGAGGTCAGCATCAACGTGATAACCCCTGAACGCTGGGCAAACCAGAAAGATGGGTTTGTCACCACGGTGAAGAGCCGACCATTGCTGGAGTTAAATCTGGAGAAATAGTGATTACCCACTGGAAACAAGGGCGCACCGACATAGAAACAATGGTGAAAGCCGGCTACCTCCAGAAAGTATCGCCCGATCGTGATCTTGCAGATCTCTTCCTCAATCACGCCCGACTTCACCTCCACACCGCAACGCAAGTTCAATCAACAGACCCCGCCGGCAGTTTTCAGATTGCTTACGATGCTGCAAGAAAATCATGTGCTGCATTGTTGGAGAATCAGGGTCTGCGCGCAACCTCTAAAGGTGGGCATAGAGCAGTTGAAGACGCGCTCCGGGCCCAGTTAGTTCCTCCGTTGAAGTCACAACTGAACAATTTTGGCTGGATGCGCACTCTTCGAAACGCTTCTGAGTACCCGAGCTTTGATAACCCGACAGCTGATGCCTCCGACGCACAAACTGCCATCGCATACGCCAAGGAGCTTCTCGGCCTAGCCGAAAAGCTCCTTGATGAGATGCCTGTGTTTTAACCTGAATCTCTACGCCTGGAAGGCGAGGGTTCCGTCGATGTAGGTTTCGTTGACCACGATCTTGTCCCAGCTTTCTGGATCAGAAGTCCAGGGGTTGCTGTCTAGAACGGCGTAGTCAGCACGCTTACCCACTTCGAGCGAGCCACGGTCATCTGCGTGAATCTGCCAAGCTGCATCTCTGGTGATTGCGGCTAGTGCTTGTGCGGGAGTTGCGCTTTCAGCTGCGTTGAGGACAGAACCATCTGCCTGCAAACGACGCAATACTGCAGTTTGAGCACTCAACAGGGGGTGAACCTTGCTCACGTTGTAATCGGAGTGCAAGCTGACGTTGATACCCGCCTTGATTGCCGAGGCAACGCGGTCAAGTCGGTCTGCACGCTCTGCGCCGAGAATGGTGTCACGGAACGCAGCACCCCAGTAGAGGACGTGGTTCATTAAGAAGGTTGCTGAGATGCCAAGCTTGGCAGTGCGCGCTAGCTGGTCATCTGTCGTGACGGAGTAGTGCACGAATGCGTGACGCAAATCAGCGTTAGCGCTGCCGGGAAGGATTTCTTCCATAGCTTCGAGCGCCATTTCCACCGCAGCATCACCATTGGTGTGCAAGTTGATCTGCCAGCCATCGTTCAGGCCGGCGCGAATCGCACCGCGCAATGTCTCAGGCGTCCAGTTGCCGTGACCACCGTTGTTTTCACCGAGGTATGGCTGCATGAAGTAGCCAGAACGTCCCTGGTTTGATCCGTCTGCGACGACCTTCCAGGCATCTGCACGAACCATTTCGTCGCCACTAAATGGGGTGACACCAGCGTCCTTCCAGGTTTGTGCAACCTGTTCTGGAGTCTTGCCGGCCATAATCGCGAACTGTGCAGTGGACACACGCACGGGCAGACGCTTCGCACCATTGAGTTGGTGCAACATGGCCAATTCGCTCACACCAGCAAGGGTGCCGGTGGCACCTTCACGAAGTGAGGTAACTCCCTGCTTGGCACACTCAGTCAAAATCTCAGTGATGCCAGCTGCCAGCTCCTGAGCAGAGGGCTTGGGGAACGTGGCCAACACCATCATCATTGCTGGAGCCTCACCGATAACCCCAGTGAGCTTGCCGTCAGCACGACCGAAGTTGCCACCGACTGGATCTGGGGTGTCGTAGGTAATGCCGGCGGCTGCAAACGCAGCTGTGTTTGCGTAGAGGTAGTGCATCGAAGCGTTCATTACGATGACTGGGTTGTTGGGGGAAATCTGGTCGAGGATGTCAAGGGTTAGATCAGGTTCACCGGGGAACAAGCTGGGGTCAAAGAGCTTGCCCAAGACATACTGTCCAGCAGGTGTAGCTGCTGCTGCGGTCTTGAGCACGGCAACCACATCGTCGAACGTCGCACACACTTCGTGTGAAACATCGGTCCAGGTGAGGTTGAGCAGTGAAGTCCAGATGTGCATGTGGGGCTCGATGAGGCCTGGAACAACAACACCCTCAGGCTTCACCGTCTTGGTCGAGGAATCAACAAGACCTTCAACATCCTTGAGCGCACCGATGCCGATGATGGCTCCACCAGAGATAGCCATTGCTTCTGCCAATGGGGCAGCAGGATTGCCCGTGGCAATCGTGCCGACAACCAGAATCTCAGCAGAAGCCCCGACGGTCTTTCCAGCAGCGTGATTCGCAGCGGTGACGGTTGTTCCGGCGGAGCTGAGAGCTGCGCCGAGGTGATCTTGGGTAACGGGGTGTGCTGAGCAGCAACCTGCAGACATGGTGAACTCCTTCGTTTGTTCGTCACTCAAGCTATCAGCAGAGTCTGAACGATTGGTCTATGAAAAACTTATGGCCTTTTTGCTGTGTGAATGACACTGCGCAGCGGTGAGGTTTCTGGCAGTAAATCCATGACAGCAACACCGTCAATTGGTTCCGCCAGTGGCTCAGCAAACTCAGCATGTGGAACAGCTTCAGCTATATGCGCCAGGAAGGAATCTTTGAGCTGCTGCGCCTTCATCATGTTTCCAGCCCAGCTAAAGCGTGGAGATTCCGTTTCCAACAAGCCCACTCGTCGTGCTCCAGTCACTGCGGAAATCGCTAATTCTCTGCCTGCTTCCTCCACGATCGCGCGAGCGACGGCATCTTCTTGAGCATGCTCAATGACCTGCTGGGCGAAAGACGCGATGCGGGCCACCCGGTCATGGCTCGTCTGTAACTCGATGTAGGCCTCCTCCGGGTGGGAGAAATTATCCTGCAGCAGTGAAATCAAGGAACTGTCTGCGATGCGACCGTCATAGACACGCATCCCCGCATCAAGCCCAGCGCGACCTATCCAATACGCAGATCCGGCGTCACCGATGAGATTTCCCCAGCCGTCGATACGGGCCATCTCTGTTTCTCCCACAGCGAGAGTAACAACCCCTGTTCCCACCGCCGTCACAGTTCCGTTCTCCACTCCCATGCTTCCAAGAAAGCCGGTAATGGAGTCATGAGCTAGCGACACACGAAAAACAGTGGCGGGGAGTAATCCCAGGAGTTCCTCCGGTTTGCTCTGAGACGCCGTGAGTCCCGTCATCCCGATAGACAAAGAGACAGGTAACGTGACGCTCGTCAGTGCCGAAGTAATGATGGTGGCAAGTTGAGGAAAGAGTTCCGAATCGGTTTTGAGACCAGGGAACTGCTGAGTGTGTTTTTCATCACCGCTGATCAGTAACGTTCGGACGCCGGTCTGCCCTGCATCCAACGCAAGGGTGAGGTTTTCTCCCAACGGAGCATTCATGGCACTACCTTCCACACGCAGAAGACTCTTCAATGAGCCTTCCCACAGGTTACTTGCTGAACATACTGATCCGTCGAAAAGAGGGCTGAAAGAACGTCACCTTCGTGACTCATAATTGAGAGGTGAGTGCACAGGAAGTAATCCGGGATCTGCAGGAATTAGCAGACCCCGAAAGAGCGGCTCACTCTGCTGGTTATTTCAAAACCGGGCCTGGTGAATATGGCGAAGGTGACATCTTTATCGGCCTGACTGTTCCTCAAGGTCGAGAGATTGCTCAGCGACACAAGTCCCTTCCTCCTGCAGAGGCTCTTGAGCTACTGCAATCCCCCATCCACGAGGTAAGGCTGTGTGCTCTGCACATCCTGGTGAACCGTTTCAAGCGCTCAAAGTCAGAGATTGAGAAAGCAGAGCTCTTTGCTCTGTATCTCTCCAGCGTGCAGGCCGGCTACGTCAACAACTGGGATCTCATCGACACCAGCGCCCCCACCTTCGGTGAGTTCTTGTTGCCAGATGAAAACAGAAGAGAGCTACTCCTAGAACTCGCTCACAGTGAATCACTCTGGGAGCGCAGGCTCTCCATCATGTTCACCTTTGCGTTCATTCGTGCGAATGAATTCGAGGACGCCCTGGCCATGGCCGAGTTCCACTTGAGTGATACCCACGACCTCATCCACAAAGCCTCAGGTTGGATGCTCAGAGAGATAGGTAAGCGTGATGTTGAGGTGCTTCGAAACTTCCTCCGTGCACACGCAGAAGTGATGCCGCGAACCGAACTCCGCTATGCCATCGAAAAACTTGACGAGGATGAGCGGCAGTATTGGCTATCTGTTCGACGGGAAGCCAAGTCTTAAACAGATAAGCCCTTGATTGCTCAAGGGCTTATCTTCTGAAAACTTCAGGATTAGTTGATCGAGTCGATGACCTTGTTCAACGTTGCGGAAGGTCGCATGACCTTCACAATCTTGTCTGCATCAGGCTTGTAGTAACCACCGATGTCGGCAGGCTTGCCCTGAACTGCGATGAGCTCAGCAACAATGGTCTCTTCCTGAGAAGCGAGAGCTTCTGCAATCGGAGCAAAGATTGCTGCAAGTTCTGCATCGTCGGTCTGTATGGCCAATTCCTGAGCCCAGTAGAGGCCGAGATAAAAGTGGCTGCCACGGTTGTCGATGGTGCCGACCTTGCGACCGGGTGAACGGTCTTCTTCGAGGAAGGTTCCAGTCGCACGGTCCAGGGTGGTGGAAAGCACGAGTGCCTTCTTGTTACCAGTGGTGTCGGAGAGGTGCTCAAGTGAGGCAGCAAGTGCGAAAAATTCACCGAGTGAATCCCAGCGCAGGAAGTTCTCTTCCACCAACTGCTGAACGTGCTTAGGAGCGGATCCACCTGCACCGGTTTCGAACAAGCCACCACCGTTAAGCAGAGGAACGATCGAGAGCATCTTGGCGCTGGTGCCCACCTCCAGGATGGGGAACAGGTCCGTGTTGTAGTCACGGAGCACGTTGCCGGTAACAGAGATGGTGTCGAGGCCCTGACGAATACGAGCCAGTGAGTACTTGGTTGCCTCGGCGGGAGCCATGATCTCAATGGTGAGACCGGAGGTGTCGTGATCCTTCAGGTAGGTCTTGACCTTGGCAATGATCTGAGCGTCGTGTGCACGCTTCTCGTCCAGCCAGAAGACAGCAGGAGTGTTGCTTGCGCGCGCACGGGTCACTGCAAGCTTGACCCAGTCACGAATAGGCACATCCTTAGCCTGCGTTGCACGCCAGATGTCTCCCTTGTGCACGTTGTGGGAGATGAGAACGTCTCCAGCTGCGTTGACGATGTCAACGCGGCCGTCGGAAGCAATCTCGAAGGTCTTATCGTGGCTGCCGTATTCCTCTGCTGCCTGAGCCATGAGGCCCACGTTAGGAACGGTGCCGATGGTTGCAGGATCAAGAGGACCGTTCGCAATGACGTCTTCGATGGTTGCCTGGTAAACACCAGCGTAGGAAGAGTCTGGAATCACTGCGAGAGTGTCGTCTTCGCCACCATCAACACCCCACAGCTTGCCGCCGTTACGAACGAGGGCAGGCATGGATGCGTCCACGATCACATCGGAAGGAACGTGCAGGTTGGTGATGCCCTTGTCGCTGTTGGTATAGCTCAGGCGAGGACCTGCTGCGATTGCTGCGCTGAAGTCAGCAGCAATCTGCTCACCTCCGACAACATCGCTCAGACCAGCCAGGATCGAACCCAAACCATCGTTGGGAGTGAGCCCTGCAGCTTCAAGCGCAGCTCCGTGCTTGTCGAATACGTCTGCAAAGAAAGCCTTTACGACGTGACCGAAGATGATGGGATCGCTGACCTTCATCATGGTGGCCTTGAGGTGGACGGAGTAGAGAACGTTGTCCGCCTTGGCCTGCTTGAGAGTCTCTGCCAGGAATGCGTCCAGAGCAGAGGCGGACAGGAAGGTGGCGTCCACGATCTCACCATCAAGAACTGCAAGTCCAGACTTGAGTACCGTCTCGGTACCGTCGGCCGCAGTGTGTCGAATGGTGAGGGTGTCAGCAGATGGCATCACGACGGACTTTTCGTTGGAGAAGAAGTCATCGTGGCCCATAGTGGCCACGCGAGTCTTGGAACCGGCAGCGAAAGGCTTGTTCACGTGAGGGTGCTTGCGAGCGTATGCCTTCACCGAGGCAGGTGCGCGACGGTCGCTGTTTCCTTCACGAAGAACAGGGTTGACGGCGGATCCCTTGATCTTGTCGTAACGAGCACGTGCTTCTCGCTCTTCGTCCGTGCTGGCGTCCTCGGGGTAGTCAGGAACGTCATAACCAGCAGCCTGGAGCTCTGCAATAGCTGCCTTGAGCTGAGGAATAGACGCCGAGATGTTGGGAAGCTTGATGATGTTTGCTTCGGGCTTGGTTGCGAGCTGACCAAGCTCCTTGAGGGCGTCTGAGACTTTCTGGTCTTCCTTCAGGCGCTCAGGGAATGCAGCGAGGATGCGGCCGGAAAGGGAGATGTCGCGGGTTTCGATCGAGACATCTGCAGCTTTGGCATAGGCCTGAACGATGGGGAGGAACGAGGCGGTAGCTAATGCTGGCGCCTCGTCAGTGTGGGTGTAGACGATGGTCGAATCGTTCATGGCTGGCCATTCTTTTTCTGGGGTGGGTCTCTACAAAATCTTCCCCCAGCCTACCAAAAGTATCTTGATATCGAGCTACTTTTTTTATCGAAGCAAACAGAAAGCCCCTCCGGAGAGGGGCTTATCTTGTGGTGGCAAGTGAGGTGTCTAGGTTCACGACCTTGTTGACACATGAGTCGCGTCCTTATTAACACTAGATGAGTCGCGTCCTTGTTGACACTCTGGAGCAATGTCGAAACAACGCGTCGTCGTCCTCTCTATCGTCCACCAAGGCCTAACAGTCACTGAAGCAGCCAGAACTCATGGCTTCTCCAGAGCCCATATCTACACCCTCCTCAAGCGTTATCAAGAAGGTGGCCTTGACGCTGTCGAACCTCAATCGTCCAGGCCGAAGTCCTCACCACATGCCCTCAGCGATGAACTGCGTTTGCGCATTATTCAATTGCGCATCCATCTCGATGCAGAAGGACTCGATCATGGACCTGAAAGCATTCAACCGTTCCTCACTACTGAAGGCTTCACTGCGCCGTCCACATCCACAATCAGACGTGTTCTCCACCAGGCAGGACTCATCACCCCGGAGCCGAAGAAAAGACCTAAATCTTCTTTCCTCAGTTTCGAAGCAGACCAACCCAACGAAACCTGGCAGTCGGATTTCACCCACTGGTCATTAGCTGACGGGCGCGATATTGAAATCATTAACTGGCTCGATGACCATTCCAGAAAGCTACT